>JBAZBG010000055.1:0-4808 GCA_041671585.1 Arenimonas sp.
TTCCGCGCGTTGGATCGTCGGAGCATCAAAGCGGTCGTCACCCTGGCGGAAGCCTTGATTGTCGTGCGCAGACCCAATTCCGGGCAGCACGAATCGGTGTCGTCGCCGGCATTGCGCCCGGGTGTCCGGACCGCGTAAACCCCGCGTGCAAATGCCGCCTCAGCGCGCTATGCGGTCGGCGTGCTTGACCGGTTCAAGCTGGCGATATCAACGATGGGTCGAATAGGGACGCAAATCAAAGCCGTTCCTTGTCTCTGCGCTTCCGCTCGTCGCACATGCAGCCCGGCGCAGCCTTCACGAGGCCGGCGTGCAGAAGCGTGAGGTATTCGCGAACGGTGAAGACATCCGTCGTGTCCTTGGCGAAGGGCCGGAATGCCATTGCGCGGTTGGTGAAGCTCATGGCGTCGTCCTGGTTCTTGCCGCCGTAGTGCTCTTGCCAGGCGCGGGCGTTGATGTTGGCGACGTTATTGGCGGCGACAAAGGCGTTGAACTCGTTCCGGTTGTTGTTCGCGCCGGCCTTGCGAAGAGCGTGGATGAGCTCGTGCGTGAGGATGTGGCGGCTGCCGGTGTCGTAGCGATCGATGCCGACGAGGAGGCGTAGCCCGTCGTTGGCGCTGATGCGGTAAGTGCGCCAGTGGGCCGGATTGGCAGTCGCGCCCACCTTCACATACCACTCGTCGAGGAAAAGGACGATGAGGCGGCCCGCGCCGGCTTTCTTCACGAGTTGGTCGTAAATCGAAATGACGGTGCTCTGGATGTCGTTCATCTGGTTCTGCGGCGCCGCCTTTCCGCGGAGAATCCGCGCGACGCGCGCCTTGTACTCCGCGTTGAGCGCGTCGAGCTCGTCCTGGATTTTCTTCTCGGCGGGTTTCGTGGCGTCGAGCGAGAACTGTTCGAAGTCCAGGTGGATGCAATACGCGTTGAACCACCGCGTTGCCTCGTCGATGCGGGCACGCGCGAGAGCATCGGTCCACTCCGTGTTCGGGAAGCGATACCAGGTGATGTCGAGGCGGCATTCGCACACCATCTTCAGCGGCTTCACGGCGCGGTCATCAAGCACGGCGTCGTCGAGGAATCGGCTTTTCATCGGCCCTTCTTCCCCTTCTTCGCCGGCTTTCCTGTCCCCGCCTGTCGCGTGCCTCTGGAGGCGTAATCCGGGGGTGGAAACGGAGGCAGGTCTTCGGCGCTCATCTCATTTCTCCAGAACCGGATTATGGGCGGGCATTTCGAATCGGGGTTGGTGGGCGCACCGCGGAATTCCCGCGTCCTCTGGTCAGGGAACGAGGAACGGGAAATCAAGCGGCCAAGGTCAGACATAGGCGGCCGCGACATGGCTTTGCTCGATTTGCTCGCCACCCCACTCCTGAAACTGATCGTTTCGCAGCGCTCGCGCGGTCGCTATCATGATCGCCTCCCGCGTTCCGGATCGACCCCATGGCATGTCCCGATCGTCTTGCAGCAGGCGCGCGCCTGTCCCTGCATTCGCTCGCCCTGTGCGCCGCCCTGCTGACGCCGCCGGCGCTGGCCGCCGCGGCCGACACATCGGCGGCTGTCGACGAGAACCACGTGCACTGCGACAGCTGCGATGGCTGGAACGAGCAACAGGCGCCGTTCAAGATCTACGGAAACACCTGGTACGTTGGCACCAGCGGGCTGTCGGCGATCCTGGTGACCAGCCCCGAGGGCCATGTGCTGTTCGACGGCGCGCTGCCGCAGTCGGCGGCGCAGATCCAGGCCAATATCGAGGCGTTGGGCTTCCGCATCGGCGACGTCAAGCTGATCGTCAATTCCCATGAGCACTTCGACCACGCCGGCGGCATCGCCGCGCTGCAGCGCGCCAGTGGCGCCACCGTGGCGGCCAGCGCGATCGGCGCGCGGGTGCTGCGCCAGGGCACGCCGGGTAGCGACGATCCGCAGTTCGACGCCAAGTCACCAATCCACATCCCGAGGGTGGACCAGGTCAGCGAAGTCGCTGATGGCCAGGTGCTGAAGGTCGGCACGGTCGCCGTGACCGCTCACGCCACGCCTGGCCACACGCCCGGCGCCACCACCTGGAGTTGGACCGCGTGCGAGGCCGGTCAGTGCCGCGCTGTCGTCTATGCCGACAGCCTGAACCCGGTGTCCTCGGACGACTTCCGATTCAGCGGCGGCAACGGACGACCGGACCTTTCAAGCAGCTTCGCGACCAGCATCGCGAAACTGGCCGCGCTGGACTGCGACATCGTGCTGTCGACGCATCCGGGGGCTACCCACACCCTGGAAAAGCAGGCGGCGAGGACTGCGACGGAGAATCCGTTCGTGGACCCGGCGGGCTGCCGCGATTATGCCGCGGTGGCGGCGGAGAGACTGAAAGTGCGGCTCGCGGACGAAGGCGCGCCCAACTAATCCAATCGCGTCGACAAGTCCCAAACCTGCACCGGTGTCGTGTACAGCGCGAGCGACATCGAAGGACCTCCGGATTCAAACCAGTTGCATTTGCTCACTCGCCATCTTCTTGCGCCGGGCCAACTCCTTCTCGCTCGGCTCGACACTTGCGAACGAACCGGGGCGGCTAGACAACCTGCGCGCTAACAGGCTTTTCCAGGCTTACATGGTGGATCCGGCCTTGGCCGAGGAGGTGGTGGTTCGGGCCGTCTGGGCGAGTGTGCGCAATCCATCAAGGGCGATGCGGATTCCCTATTTCGGCCTTTGTCTATGCGATGCACAGCATTCTTGACGGCATTTATAGTGGCCGGAGGAAGGTAGACAACCAGCTCCTCGTCTCCAACCCTGCTCAGGAGCTCGGCGTCAAGCTTTAGGGAACGAATGGTGTCGACGTGGTCGAACAATTTGGCAAGCGAACAGACTGTATCCTCTGTCCCCTTGTAGAACTTGATCTCTTTCATGATCACTCCTAGAAGGCCAGTCCGCCGCACTTCCCCAAGGCAGCCAGACAACAGTAAGTTACGGAATTCTGGAAACCGAGCGGCCAGGAATTCGTGGCCGAGTCGTCCCCGTATCACTGCGACCTATTCAAGAATGGGGAACGCACAGCACAACGGTGCTACAGAATCACTGCACATTGGAACGGAGCCATGGGCAGGCATTGCTCTGTACAGTAAGACAAGACAGATTCGCGTCCATTCTTCTCGCCAAGGCAGCCGACGCTGGCCATAGCTTCGAAAGTCACTGTGCATCCCTCAAGGTCTGTGCCGCGAATCTAGCTGCCGTCTGTGCAGGCGTGCCGGAGGCCGCCACGGTCAAATCGCCTGCCGACCAACTGGATAGGGCAGCCATGTAGCTACACCTGCGCTTTTGGTCCGTTTCGGCTGTGCAGCTCTTATGAAGGGGGCGTAGGCTTCCCGCAAATTCTTCCCGGATGCATCGCGTCGGACTACGCTACCGGCATGACCCAACCCGCGCCACTCGTCAGTCGTAACCGGCACCTGCGCTACGCATTGCTTTCCCTGGCGCTTTGCCTTCCTGCCGCAGCCTGCGCCGCGCCCGCCCAGGCCTGGCTCGCCCACATCCTCGGCGAGCACGTCGGCAGCTGGGAGGTCGTTGGCGACGGACGCAGCTACAAGGAAACGCTGCGCATCGTCTCGGCGCAGGAAAAGGGGCGCACCACGGTCGCCGAATCGTTCGCGCTGCAGCCGGAGGGCACGGGCTGGCGCTGGGAGCGTCACCTTCTTGCCGGCCCGATCGACCGGCTCGAGCGCGGCACGATGATCGACGGCCGCTTCTGGCGGGAAAACACCGAAGGCCAGCGGGTCGCGTCGATCCGCATTCCCGACGGGATGGTGCTGCCGTCGATGCGCGCCGAGCGGATCCGCGCGTTCGCGACGGGACAAACGGTCGGTGCCGGCACGGTGGCGCCAAGCCCCGGGTTCGCGTACCTGGATCCTTCGCGCCTGCGCCCGGTGGCGGCGCGGCTGGAAGCTTGCGCGCCGGATGCGGCGGTGGCTGGTGCCGCGCACTGCGTGGCGCTGCGCCTGGACGCGCGCAGCGGCGACGAGCAGTGGCAGCTGGCGAGCGACGGCCGCGTGTTGCGCGTGGACGTGATGTTCGCCGGACTGCCGCTGCAGCTGACGCCGTGCACGCGCGATTGCGACCGTTCGGTCGCGAAACCGTTCGACATGATCGATTCGCTGGCGGTGGCTTCGCCGATCCGTATCCGGCAACGCATTTCGCGCTCGCCCATGCGCTACACCCTCGTGCGCAAGGACGGCAAGGCGCCCGCGCTCGTGGCCACTGGCGAGCAGGCGGTGGCCGTCGCCGGTGATCGCGCGACCGTCACCATCTGCCCCGACTGCGGGCAGGACGAGGCGGAAACCACGCAATCGCTCGCGCCGTACCTGCGCGCCAACCACTGGGTGCTCAGCGAAGATGCCGAAGTGCGGCGCATCGCGGCCAAGGCGGGCCCGGCCGATCGGCCGCTGCCGAAACGGATGGCCAAGCTGGAAAGCCTGGTGCGCGAGAACATGCGCCGCGATGCCGACTACGTCGGCTACGCCGATGCCGCGGAGGCGCTACGCACGGGCAAGGGCGATTGCACCGAATTTGCGGTGCTGCTGGCGGCGCTGGCGCGGGCGCAGGGCATCCCGGCGCGCGTGGCCGTGGGCATGGCCTATTCCGCTCTGTTCACCGGCAACCGGAACAGTTTCAACCCGCACGCGTGGGTGCAGATCTACGACGGCCGACGCTGGCACAGCTACGACGCCGCGCTGAACGGATTCGATTCCGCGCACGTTGCGCTCGCCGTCGGTACCGGCGAGCCGCAAGAGTTGTTCGACGCGTTTGTGCAGCTGCGGCAGTTGCGGATTGAGCGG
>JBAZBG010000055.1:4908-6765 GCA_041671585.1 Arenimonas sp.
CTATCGCGGCTGAAGCCGCTCCTACAGCTAGTCGGACCAGCGTTGGGTGTTGCCGCGGAGGGTGGCGCCGGTGACGACGATCGTGTCCAGTGCGCGCACGTCGCTGTTCTGGCCGGTCGCCTGCGCGGCGCCCGCCTGGTCGGCCCAGCGCTGAGTGTTCACGTCCAGCGTCGCGCCGGTGACGATGAGCAGATCGAGATCGCGAAGGTCGTTGTTGTCGACGCCGGCCGCCGTCGTGGTGTCCTGGGCGAAGGCCGAGGACGCAACGAGCGCGGTGCATAGCGCGAGGGAAAGGGACGAAAGAAGTTTCATGGCAGGCCTCCTTGGGTCATGCGAGCCCACGATATACCTATCCCGGGCGGGTTTCATGTGCCGGATCCGGGGGCGGGCGTTGCGGCTGCGCGGCCACGGGGTTGCTCCGGGGTCTGCCCTGCCAATGCTAAATTGCCCAAGGCAGCGCACCAGCCCTCAGTCCACCGGAGACAGCGCATGGACGATCCACGCATCGGCAGACCCGTTACCTGCTCCTCCCGGGATGCATACAAGGAATATCAGGCCGCCCTCGACCTGATATTGGGATCGGAAACCGGCGCTGCCGAGCGCCTGGACCAGGCGCTGGCGCTCGATCCGCAATTTGCCCTGGCAGCGATTGCGCGCTACCAGCTGGCCAGGGACGCCAGGGAACCCAACGCCGATCAGTTCAAGGCCCGCGCGATTGAATCCTCTCGAAGTGCCAGCGATTGGGAACAAGCCCATGTCGAAACACTGGCGGCGTTGCTTGAGGACCCCTACCGGGCGCTGGCGTTGACCGAGGCCTATATCAGGACCAATCCCGGTGACCTGCTGATAATTTCCCAGTTATGCGGCTACCTGATCTTCTACGGCGGCGCCACCAAGCTGACCCGCGTTCTGGATATCCTTGAGTCGGCGCAGGACCGCCTGAAAGACGATTGGGCGTACTTGTCCCGTTTGGGCTTTGCGGCCAGCGAGGCGGGAGATATCGACCGCGGTCGGGCGCTCGTGGAACGGGCGTTGGCGATCCACCCCCAAGCGCTTTACTCGATCCACGCACTGGCCCATGTGCTCCACGATGCGGGTGCCCCGGAGGCGTCCGCCACGCAACTGGCGCGCTGGCTGGACGAGTATGGCCCGGGCGCGCGTGGCGGGCAGCTCTACGGTCATGTGCAGTGGCACCTGGCGCTCGCCGAGTGGCAACTGGGCGAGCGAGACAAGGCGAGCGCCCGCTACCTGGCCTACGCTGCCCCGAGTACCACCACGTGCGGTCCGGTGCTGACACTCGCCGATTGCGGTGGATTCCTGCTGCGGGACTATTTGGCGACTGGCAGGACAACCCCGCTGGCGCGCGAGGTGGAGGATCAGATCCAGCGGTTTACCGGCATGCTGGCGCAACCTTTTATCGCGTTGCACGTGGCGGGCCTGTATGCGTCCGCCGGGGATATCGACGGTCTGACGCGCTGCCGGAAACAGGTGGAAAACGCTTCCCCCGGCAGTAACCGGGACACTTCACTCGCGCTGATCGACTCGTTGGTCGACCTGTCGGAAAGCCGATACGCGGCTGCCGCCAATCGACTTCAGGCGTTGGACCGGGAAACGCGCATTGGTGTCGGCGGCAGTCGTGTCGAACGCATCCTGATCGACCTGATCGAGCAACGCGCGGTGGCGCAGAGCCGACAACCCAGCGCTTGACCTGTCGTCGAAACGACAACAACCGCAAGGCGAAGGACACCACAATGACCAGCAACCTGAGACCCGCCTGCACAGGACTGCTCCCATGAGAAAGCTCATCGCATCCACGTTTGTGTCGCTTGACGGCATCATGCAGGCGCCCGGCGGACC
>JBAZBG010000055.1:6865-9427 GCA_041671585.1 Arenimonas sp.
CGCAAGGCGAAGGACACCACAATGACCAGCAACCTGAGACCCGCCTGCACAGGACTGCTCCCATGAGAAAGCTCATCGCATCCACGTTTGTGTCGCTTGACGGCATCATGCAGGCGCCCGGCGGACCTGAAGAAGATCCGACCGGCGGTTTTTCCCTTGGCGGCTGGACGTTCAACTACTGGGACGAAGCCATGGATCCCGCGGCAGCCGGCTTCGACGGCAAGGATCGGGAGCTGGTGTTGGGGCGCAGGACCTATGAAATATTCGAAGCCTACTGGCCATACCAGTCCGCCGGCGATCCGACGGCCAGAACACTCAATGCAGCAAGAAAGCATGTGGCTTCGCGCACATTGACGACCGTCGACTGGAACAACTCGACCCTGCTCCAAGGCGATGTCGTCGCGGCAATCACCACGCTCAAGACTCAAGCGGGTCCTGACCTGCAGATCATTGGCAGCGGCAACCTGATTCAAACGTTGCAGGCCGCATCACTGATAGACGAGTACAACGTGTGGACTTTTCCAGTGGTGCTTGGGCGGGGTGCGCGCCTGTTTGGCGAGACGGCCAGGCCGCTCGCACTGCGGCTCGTTCGCTCTCAGGTTTCCACCACTGGCGTTGTGATGAGTACCTATGTGCCACAGGGCGATGTCCAGCCCGGTTCGTTCGCAAGCGCCGAGCCGAGCGAGAAGGAGATGGCCAGGCGCAAAAAGATGGCGAACGAGCGATGAATCCTCAGCCCTGCGTTGGAATCGGCGCCTCTTCTTCCGCCGGCGTCAGCTCCACCACCAGCTCCTCCAGCGCCGCGATGTCGGCTACCAGCGCGTCATGCAGTTCGCCTTGGCGCGTCATCAGTGCCTCGATCCGGTCGGCCTGCTTGAGCTTCTTCAATTCGCCGTCGAACAACAGCCATTGCGCCGTCAGGCGCTCGACGTTGGTCTTGGCGTAGTGGTGCATTTCCTTCAGCTGGTTGACGACGTCCTTGACGTGCTCCAGCGGGGTCTTGGTATCGGCGGTCATGGCAAACCTCTGTTGGCGAGCAACTCGGGCAAAGCTTACGCGGGGGAGTCTGATTGCCACCAAAACGGCACGTTGCCGGTCAAGGCCGGCGAAATACGCGTTCGGGGTAGCCTATGACGACCACCACCAGCACGGCATTGGGAGAACCGACATGGTCAGCAAGAACACGATTTGTCTCTGGTACGACGGCACCGCCTTGGACGCCGCGAAGTTCTATGCCGAAACCTTCCCCGACAGCGCGGTGAAAGCTGTCCACCCTGCGCCCGGTGACTATCCCTCAGGCAAGCAGGGCGATGTCCTGACGGTTGAGTTCACCGTGATCGGCATCCCGTGCCTGGGCTTGAATGGGGGGCCTGCGTTCAAGCACGACGAGGCCTTCTCTTTTCAGGTCGCGACCGACGACCAGGCCGAGACCGACCGCCTGTGGAACGCGATTGTTGGCAACGGCGGGCAGGAGAGCGCGTGCGGCTGGTGCAAGGACAAGTGGGGCCTGTCGTGGCAGATCACGCCGCGTGCGCTGACGGCGGCGATCACCGATCCGGATCCAGCAGCCGCCAAGCGCGCGTTCGACGCCATGATGGAAATGACCAAGATCGATATCGCTGCGATCGAGGCTGCCCGGCGCGGCTAGACGCCGGCGATAACCGCGGCGCTAGTGCGACCCACGTGCTTCATCGGCGGCCGAGGTCGTACCCGGCGGCAGCAAGTCCTCCAGGAAGTAGGCGGACAACTCCGAACGGCCGGCGAGACCGGATTTCGTATAGACCGCGCTGGATTGCACCCGCGCGGTCTTCTCGGTGGTGCGGCGTGCGGCTGCAATTTCCCTCAGGCTCAAACCCTTGAGCAGAAGGAAGGCGACTTCTTTTTCCGCCGCGGACAATTGCCACTGGTCCAGTTGCAGGTCGATCGAGCGCGACAGGCCGTCCAGGTATTTCTTCGACCCCGTGCGCCATGCCTCGGCTTGCTGCCTGAAGGCCGAGAAATCCCGGCCCTGGGCCTCCAGGCGCCTGCGCAGTTGCCACGCGCCACGCAGGAGGTGGAACGCGCCGAAGCACGCGGCCACGGCCACCGTTGCCTCGGCCAGGACGTGCCACAGGGTCACGCCTTGCCGCAGGTCGACAGTCACATCAATGCCCGCCAGCAGCGCGATCAGTGCGAGCACGCCGGCAATGACGGCGCGCTCGCTGGTCTGCAGCGCGCTGCCCAACGATTCTGCGCGATCGTCCGCTTCAGTCATCGTGCCTGGCTTCGGGTTGGGGCTGTCAGTCACGTTCGCCTTCGTCTTCGTCGTCGTCGATCTCGCCGGATCCAGCCTCGTTTTCGTTTTCGCCCAGCTGCAGGGTGGTCCCGAACAGGTCGAGCGTGCGCGCTTGCGCATCATAGTGCTGCAGCAGGTAAGCCATGAACAGTCCGGTGAGGGCCACGAACGCCAGTCCAGCAACGGGGACGGCGCGTACCGCTTCCTGATCGCTGCTGAGTGCCTGTTTCCTGCCGGTGACCATGCTGGTTTGCAGATGGTCGCGGTGCCGTAGCACATGCACTGCT
>JBAZBG010000056.1:0-9426 GCA_041671585.1 Arenimonas sp.
CGCGCTGGCGGACTGGATCGGCAGCGTCGGCCTGCTGGTCGCCGGCGCGTTCGTCTGCCTCCTGGTGTTTGCCAGCTATCGTCGCTCCCCGGCGGAGGACCCGGGACTCACCACCGAAATCGCGATGCTGGTGACGTTTTTCCTCGGCATCCTGGCCATGCGCGCCACGCCGCTGGCTGCCGCGCTCGGGGTGCTGGTCGCGGCGGTGTTGGCAAGCAAGTCCAGGCTGCATCGTTTCGTCACCGAGGCGTTGTCTGCGCAGGAGTTGCATGACGTACTCCTGCTGCTGGCCGCGGCGTTCGTGGTGATGCCCTTGTTGCCGGATGGACCGATCGATCCGTGGGCTGCGATCAATCCGCGGCGGCTGTGGCTCCTGGTGGTGGCTGTCATGGCGGTCAGCACCCTGGGTTATGTCGCGCTGCGCGCATTCGATTCCCGTTTCGGCCTGCTGATGGCGGGGGCCGCCGGTGGATTCGTGTCGAGTACCGCCACGATCGCGGCGATGGGCGATCGCGCGAAGGAGACTCCGCGGCACCGCGCCGCCTTCGCCAGCGCCGCCCTTGCTTCGAACGTCGCGACCATCGTGCAACTTGCCGTCGTGATCGGGACGCTTTCGCCCGCGCTGCTCAGGCAGCTCGCCTGGCCGCTGCTTGCGGCCGGTTCCATGGCCGTGCTCGCCGCGTTCGTGGTCGGACTGCGCGCATTCTCATCGCCGATCGAGCAACAGGACCTGGCCGGCCAACGGCCTTTCCAGCCCCGCCACGTCCTCGGCTTTGTCGCGATCGTGGCGGCCGTGATGCTGTTGGCGGCGATCGTTCGCAGCCAGCTGGGTGAAGCCAGCCTGCCCTGGGTGTTGGCCGCTTCCGGACTGGCGGACGCCCATGCCGCGGCGGCGTCGGCGGCACAATCGCTGGCCTCGGGACAGGTGCAAGCGCATACGGCAATGCTTGGCGTCCTTGCCGCGCTGGCCAGTAATTCCCTGGGCAAGTGCCTGGTGGCGCTGGTCAAGGGCGGCACGCTATACGCCCTGATCGTCTTGCCCGGAGTCGCGCTGATGGTGGCTGCGTTCGCCGTCACCATGGCTTTCATGGGCCGAGCTTAGGCGCCGGACGTCAGCGCGTTCGACGGCGGGTGTTTTTTTGCGCCGGCCGAGCTTGCGCGTTGATGCAGGTCAATATCCGCGACGGCACAGGCGACATAGTTCGATCCGGTGCGGCGTAATGCGGCGGCCGCGAAGCTTGTCGGGGGTGCAATCATGGGTTCGGTTCCGTTCCGCGATCGCGACGATGCGGCCCGGCAGCTGGCGGCTGCGCTGGCCCGGTTCCGCGACTCCCGGCCGGTGATCCTGGCGATACCGCGCGGCGCGGTGCCGATGGGACGGATCATCGCCGATGCCCTCGGCGGCGAACTCGATGTGGTGCTGGTGCGCAAGCTCGGCGCGCCGGGCAATCCCGAATTTGCGGTCGGCGCCGTGGACGAGCGCGGTATGGTCAGTCTCAACGAACACGCGGCCTGGGCGGGCGCGGACAATGCTTACGTCACGCGGGAAGCGGAGCGGCAACTGGCGGTGATCCGGGATCGGCGCGCCAGCTACCGACCGGGGCAGACGGCGCTGTCCCTGAGCGGACGCACGGTCATCGTGGTCGATGACGGCCTGGCCACCGGTTCGACGATGGCCGCTGCGCTGAAGGCGGCCCGGGCGCAGCGCCCGGAGCACCTGGTGTGCGCAATACCCGTCGCCGCGCAGGACAGCCTGTCGCTGGTATCCAGACTTGCAGACGAGGTGGTTTGCCTGGCGACGCCCTGGCCGTTCAATGCTGTCGGCCAGCATTACCTGGATTTCACCGGCGTCACCGATGCGCAGGTCGCGGCAATACTCGCGACCCCGGCGTCGGTTCCGGCACCCGCGGCTGGTTCGGCTTCAGCTCCGGTCGCTTCCGGTGCCTTGCCTTCGACAGGCACCCGGGTTCGCGTCCCGGCTGGCGAAGTGATCCTCGAAGGCGACCTGGTCATTCCGCCGTCGCCGCGCGGGCTGGTCATCTTTGCCCACGGCAGCGGCAGTAGCCGGCACAGCTCGCGCAACCGTTTCGTGGCGCGGGCATTGCAGCAGCGCCATTTCGCCACCTTGTTGTTCGATTTGTTGACGCCGAACGAAGACCGCAATCCTGCGACACGCTTCGACATCCCGCTGCTGGCCCGCCGCTTGGATGCCACCCTGCAATGGGCGCGCGCCGAGCCGGCCGGGAAAAAACTTCCGATCGGATTGTTCGGCGCCAGCACGGGCGCGGCGGCGGCGATCGTCGTTGCCGCCTCGCGGCCCGAAGCGGTGGCAGCCGTCGTGTCGCGCGGAGGCCGGCCTGACCTGGCTGGCGCGCTGGCCTTGTCGCAAGTGCGCACGCACACCTTGCTGATCGTCGGCGGCGCCGACCGCGAAGTGCTGGATCTCAACCGTTCAGCTGGCGCGGCGATGCGCGATTGGGCCGAACTGGTGGTGGTTCCGCGCGCCACGCATCTATTCGAGGAAACCGGCGCGCTCGAGGAAGTCGCCGCGATCGCTGCCGACTGGTATGAGCGCTGGCTGCACGGGGGAGCCTCGCGCCGCCTCGGCTAGTTGGCAGCGATCAGTGGAGCGTGGCCGAAACGCTGGTGGTGAAGCGGCCGAGCTCGCTGCTGTGGGCTTCCGGCGCCAGGTGTTCGGCATCCACGGCAAGCGTCGCCTCGGCATTGCGCGCACACAGGTGCTCGAGTTCGGCAAACGCCGCCTCGGCGCCATTCCTGCCTTCGGTGCAGAAGAAGGCGACCTTTGGCGCCGCGCTACCATAGCGCTTGGCATAGCTGCGGACCGGCGCCGCCATGTGTCCGGCCCACACCGGGCCGCCGAGCAACAGCACATCGTACTGGGCAGGATCGTGGGTGCTGGGGAAAATCGGCGGCTCGCGCCGCGTCACCGAATCGAACATGGCCCGTATCACGCCGACCACGCCATGACGCCTGCGCGGCTCGACGATTTCCTCGAGGTCGGCGCCGGTGGCGTTGCGGATCTCGTTGGCGATGGCGCGGGTATTTCCGCTCATCGAGTAATAGGCGACGAGTGCTCGCGTGGTCATGGCTGTGCTCCCGGTTGTCTGCAGTCAGGCGTCAGCATGGGCGCAGTCCGGGCGGATGCTCATTGATCAGCGTCAAGATCGGGGCGAGCCGGATTGCGCCGGGTGAGGCGACATTCATGTTCCTACCACGGAGTGTCCTTGATGCGCAGTGCATAGGCGAGGCGATTTACCAGCAGGTCGCCAATCAGGCTCACGATCAGGATCAATGCGATCTCGCCCCAGCTCAGGCCGGCCCAGGCGCCAACCAGAGCCAGCGCGCCGAGCACGAAGTCCAGCTGATCCAGCGGTACCCAGGGCGCGCCGGCGGCGATGCCCAGCTTGCGCTTGAGCAGGCTCTTGCCACTGTCGCCGGCCATCGCGCCGACGCCAAAAGCCAATCCCAGCCAGAACCAGTGCTGGTAGTCGACGCGGGCCAATGGCGTGGGAAAGGCGGCCTGGATCGCCGTTGCCAGCACCGCGGTCGCCACGCCGGCGGCGAAGCCGAGCACGGTCTTGTGCGTGCCGAGCAGGCGCGCGTGGATGGGCCGATTCCAGCCCGGCCAAAACCGCACGAAGGGTGGCGCCATGTTCGCCGCATAGGCCGGCACCATGAAGTACAGCAGTTGCAGCAGATGGCAGGCGGCATCGGACATGCCGCCCTCATCGCGCAAGCGCGTCTCGGGCGACGCGGCTGCCTTCGCGCACGTTATCGCCGGGATAGAGCACCACCTGCGCGCCCTCGGCCAGCCCTTCGCGCAGCTCCGCGGCATGCTCGCCGAAGCGTCCGAGTTTGAGGTGGCGCAGGCGCGCGCGGCCGTCCTCGATGGCGTACACGGACCAATGCTCGCCGTCGCGGAACAAGGCGGCGATCGGAACTTGCAAAACGGCATCGCGATGCCAAACCTGGAATCGCGCTTCCACCCGGTAACCGTCGCCGAGGCCCTGGTGGCTCGCTGGCGCAGTGTCGAAGTCGATGATCGCCTTGACGCGTTGCTCCTCCACGCCGAGTGCGGAAATCTTGGTGAATGCGCCCGGCTCGACCACGCGCACGCGCCCCTGTAGCGCTGCTTCGCCACCCCAACGCAGCAGCTGCACCGGCGTTCCCACGGCGATGCGCACTGCATCGGCGGACAGAATCTCGACCTCGACTTCCAGCTCGGTCGGATCGCCGATCTCGAACAATGCCTGACCGGCCTGCACCGGGCCTTCACTCTCCACATTTCGCGATACGACGCGGCCGGCTGCCGGGGCGCGAACCAGGACGCGTCGTGAGCTCTTCGGGTCCTGGCGTGCGCCCTGCGCCTGCAGTGCCGCGCGCGCTCCGTCGCGCAACGCTCGCGCTTCCTCGACCCTGGCTTGCGCGGCTTGTTCCGCGGCGACGCCGGCAGTCGCGTCGGCGCGGGCCAGGTCGAGATCCGCTTTCGAGATCAGTCGTTGCGCCGCCAATGCCTCAAGCCGGGCCAACGCCAGTTTTCGCCGGGTGTTTTCCGCGCGCGCCGCTGACAGCGACGCTTGCGCCGCGGCCAGCGTCTGTTCCGCGGCGCGCACTTGCGCCTGGCCGGTGATCTGCGTGGCCGGATCGAGCAAGCGCGCTGTCGATGGCGCCACCACGGCAACGACGGCGCCGGCGCTCACCGGATCGCCGGGCTCAAGTTCGATGCGTTGCAGGAAACCATCGATCGGCGCCGTGATCCGGTAGCGCTGTCGCAGTCGAGTCCGGCCTTCCTCACTGAAGGTGACGCTCAGCGGCGCGCGCAGGACCTCGGCAATCTCCACCGGCAGCGCACGCGGCCAGAACGCCCACAGCGCCAACGCCACGGCAACGACCGGCAGCAGCAGGTAGAGCGGTCGCTTCGTCAATGATCCAATCCATGTCATCGTCATTCAATCCCTGGCCTTGAGGACGGCCACCAGATCCAGCGCCTGCACCCGGCGTGCGATCAGCATGCCGGTGAGCCATGCCGTACCCAGACTGCACAGACCGGCGATGCCGTAAGTGGCCGGACTGACGTAGTTCGGAATCCGGAACAAGTCCGAATCGAAACCCATGACCAGTATCGCAACCAATGCGTGTCCAAGCGCAAATCCGAGCGGTACCGCCAATACCGTCAACAGGGTCAACTCGCCAAGCAGCAGGTAGCCGACCTCGGCGGTGGTGAAGCCAAGCACGCGCAGGCTGGCAAGATCGCGCGAGCGCTCCGACAGCGCCACCCGGGCGCTGCTGTAGACCACGCCGGCGGTGATGACCACGCCAAAGGCGGTGGTGATCAGCGTGAAGGTGAGGATGGTTTCGGCCATGCTCTCGTAGAAGTTGCGGATGGCGACCTTGCGCTGGTCGATCGCGGCGATCACCGGGCGGCGCTGCAAGTGCGTGAACAACGCCGCCTGCGCTGCGCTGTCGACGGCGAGCACCGCGCCATCCACGCGTGCGCCATCGCCCAATTCACGATCCAGGGTTTCCAGCGGCAAGTAGGCCTGCGCCCCGAACGGTTCGCTGACCACGCCGGTCAGCGGTTTGCGCAGTACGCGGCGATGGCCGTCCAGTGTTTCCAGTTCGATCAGGTCGCCCGGCTGCGCACCGAGCATCTGCGCCAGGTAGTCGGTGAGCAGCAAGCCGCCGGGCGCTGGCATGATCGGGCGTTGCTGGCTGTCGAGCGGATGGCGCAATTGCGCATCGGGAATCACTGCGACTGCCGCGGTTCGATAACGTGCCGCGCGGAAGCGCACCCAGACCGGCACCGAGCGCTGCAGTTCCACGCGCAGCACGCCGGGCAGGGTGCGCAACTCGGCGATGGCGCGTGGCGTGGCCGACTCGACGAAGGCGACCGAGACATCGTGCCGTTGCCCGCGCTGGAACTGGCGATTGACCATGTTGTCGATGGCGTCGTTCTGGAATCGACCCATCATGATGATCGCCGTGCCCAGCGCCAGTCCGATCCACGTGAGCGTGGTGCGCAGCGGCCGTTGCAACAGATTGTGCGCCACCAGCCGATGCGCCTGGCTCAATCGCTGCATGGGTCCGAACTGGTCCAGGCGCAGCCAACGCTTCCGCCACGGAATATCGGCGCGCATCGCTTCGGCGGGCGGCAGGCGCATGGCGCGCAGCACCGGGACGGTGGCGCCGATCAGCGCACTGCCCAGGCTGACCGCGATTGCCAGCCAGAGTACCGAGGTGGGCAGCGTGAAATCGAGATAGGGCAGTCGGTAGAAGTCACGGTACAAACCGGCAATCTGTTGCCCCAGTTGCACCCCGAGGCCCAGCCCGAGCAAGGCGCCGGCACTGCCGATCAGCATGGCCATGCCGAGGTAGTGGACGAGGATTTCCCATGGCCGGTAGCCGAACGCCTTCAAGGTTCCAATCTGCTCACGCTGGCCTGCCACGAGCCGGGACAGCACGACGTACAGTACGAACGCCGATACCGACAGGAACACCGCCGGGAACAAACGCGCCATGGTCCGCAGTTGCCGGAACTCCTCGCTCAGATAGCGGTGCGAGCGCTGGTCCTCGCGCGCAATGGCGCCAATGCCGCCATAACGCGCCAATACCTGATCCACCGCTTCCAGGACCGGCCTGCGCCGGGTGCCTGGCGATAGCGCCAGTACCACGCTGTTGAAGGCGCCATCCATATCGACGGCCGCTTCCAGCGCCGGCCGCGGCAGCCAGGCGATGGCAAAGCGCCTGGCGTCCGGAAACACCGCCTGCGGCGGCATCTGCGCCACGAATTCCGGCGTGGCGCCAATACCGGCGACGCGAAACTGCTGTCGTCGCCCGTGCATCACCACGGTCAGTGTGTCGCCGGTGTGCAGTTTTTGCGCCTCGGCAAAGGCATCGCTAAGCACCAAGGCGTGGCGGTCGCCGGCCTCGGGCAGATGCCCTTCGCGCAGCCGCAGGCGATTCAAGCCCGTTGCCGGATGTGCGGAAAGGCTCAGCGCCTGCAGCCGGATCGGTTCGTCGAATCCCGCCAGTTCGATGCGGCCATAAGCGACGATGCGGGTATCGACCGTGACCACGCCGGGTATCCCGGCAAGCTGTGCCGCGACCAGTTCTGGCGCGCGTTTCAGATCGGCGAACACATCGGCGAAGGCCTGTTCACGGTAGTAGCGCTCGCGGCTGGCCTGCAGGGACGCCAGCGTCGCGCTCGACATCACCAGGTTGGCGACGCCGACCGCGGCCACCAGGATGATCGCGATCGCCTGGCCGCGCAGATGCCACAGGTCGCGCCAGCGCTTGCGGGCAAGCATGCTCACCAGGACAACTCCGATGCCTTGGCGCGAACGTCGTTGCGCTGTTCGCGGGCGATGCGGCCGTCGGCCAATTGCAGTACGCGATGGGCCATGCGCGCGATGTCGGCGTTGTGGGTGATGATCAGGGTGGTGGTGCCGAGCTCGCGATTGACCGAGTCCAGCGCCTCGAGCACCAACACGCCCGTGGCGGCATCGAGCGCGCCGGTGGGTTCGTCGCACAGCAGCACATCCGGCCGCTTGGCGATGGCGCGGGCGATCGCCACCCGCTGTTGTTCGCCGCCGGACAGTTGCGCCGGGAAATGATCGCGGCGCGCGTCCAGACCCAGGCGCGCCAGCGCATCGCGCGGCGGCATCGGATCTTCGGCGATCTCGGTGACCAGGGCGACGTTCTCCAGCGCGGTGAGGCTGGGGATCAGGTTGTAGAACTGGAACACGAAGCCGACATGCTCGCGACGGAAACGGGTCAGCGCCTTTTCGTCCGCGCCGTGCAGTTGATGGTCGCCGTACCAGACTTCGCCGCCGCTCGGTACGTCAAGGCCACCCAGTATGTTGAGCAAGGTCGATTTGCCGCTGCCGGACGGCCCGAGCAATACCACCAGTTCGCCACGCGCCAGCGTCAGGTCGACGCCGCGCAAGGCCTGCACTTCGACTTCCCCCATCCGATAGACCTTGGTCAGCTTCTCGGCGCGAAAGACGTGGTCGGTCATGGCGCGCTCCCGGGCTGCATGCGCTCAGCGCCCGCCGCCGCTGCGCCGGATCGAATACAGCAGCCACAGGCTGCCCAGCACCGCACCCAGGAAACCGAGCAGCCCGAATACGGGCAGGCCGAGCAGGGTGGGACCGCCCGACACCGTCATCACGATCGAAGAACCGACGATCAATGCCGCGATCACGATGCCGATGGTAAGGCGGTTCACTGAGTGATCGATCTTGCCGCCCAGGTGTTCGAGCCGCTTGATATCGATGTTGACGTTGAGCCGACCGCTGCGGGCCGCACGCAGCAGGTGGCGGAGCTGATGCGGCAGCCCGGAAAATATTCCCAGCGCCTCGCCGACGGTACGCAGGCCGCTGCGCGCGAGCGCCCCTGGCGCATACCGGGCCAGCATCACCTCGTGCAGGAACGGCATGGCCTCGCTGGCCATGTCGAAGTCGGGGTCCAGCCTGCGGCCCATGCCCTCGAGCGTGACCATCACCTTGATCATCAGCGCCAGGTCCGGGGGCAGCGTGAGCCGATTGTCGCGCAGCAGCGCCGCGATCTCGCCAAGCATGGCGGCCAGATCCAGTTGCTTGAGCGGAACGCCGTGATAGTTGTCGATGAAGGCATCCACTTCCTCGGCGATCGACGCTTCGTTCGCCGCTGCGTCGGCGGTCCACTCCAGCAGCACTTCGGTCACCTGCGCCGCATCGCGTCGCACCAGGCCGTCGAGCAAGTCCACCACTTGTGCGCGGCGTTGTTCCGACAAGCGGCCGACCATGCCGAAATCGATCAGCGCGAGCCGGTTTCCGGGCAGCCAGAACACATTACCTGGATGGGGATCGGCATGGAAAAAACCGTCCACGAACATCATCTTCATTTCCGTCTGTGCGCCCAGGCGCGCCACCAGCACGCGGTCGCAGCCGGCCGCATCGAGGGCGGCGATATCGGTCAGCGCGATGCCATCGACGAAGTCCTGCACGTTCATGCGCTCGCCGGTCCACTGCCAGTGCACCTTGGGCACCACGATGCCCGGCTGGTCGGCGAAGCTAGCGGCGATGCGCTCGGCATGCCGGCACTCGGCGGCCAGGTCCAGTTCGCGCGTCAACGATGCGTGCAATTGCCGGACCAGGGCACGCGGCTGGAAGCGGCGCAGTTCCGGCGATTCGGCCTCGACAATCCGCGCCAGCCGCTGCAGCAGGCGCATGTCGGCCTCGACCAGCGGGCGAATGCCGGGCCGCCGAACTTTGACCACGACTTCGCGGCCATCCCCGAGCCGCGCGCGATGCACCTGCGCGATCGATGCGGCCGCCAGCGGCACCGGGTCCAGGGCCGGGAATACGGATTCCGGCGGCGCACCGAGATCGAGTTCCATCTGTTGGCGGATTTCCGCGAACGGCA
>JBAZBG010000057.1:0-9265 GCA_041671585.1 Arenimonas sp.
CGCATAACATCACGACATCGCAATCGGCGAAATCGGCGGCGGCGCCGGCAGCGACCACGCCGTTTGCACGCGCGAATTCTTCAGCCTTGGCCTGGCTTCGATTGCCGACCACCGCCAACAGTCCATTGGCGCGCAAATGCCCGGCCATGGAAAAGCCCATCGCGCCCAACCCGATGAATCCAACTTTCATTGTTCGCATCTCCGAGAAGTGTAGGAGCGGCTTCAGCCGCGACAACTTTCCGGCCGGAGCGAAGAATCGCGGCTGAAGCCGCTCCTACATCGTGTGATCAGCTGGCTGGAAGCCGCGGGGCAAAGCGTTGCCGCGCAAGTCGCAATTCTACTCAGTCCAGGTCCCGGATCGAACGGATCTGCTTGCGTTCGATATGCTGGATTGCGTAACCCGCCCCCACCGAGACGCGCAATCCGATCTGCTGCGTCGAGTAGTCCTCGACCTTGCCCTCGCGCTTCTGGCCATAGATCGTGGTGATCAACAGCCGTTCGCCGATGTGGTTGCCGACATCCTCGTAGGTCAGCGACTTGATTTCACGGCGAGCCACGGCCGTCGGCAGCGATGAGGCCCTGCGCGGCTTCGCTGGCGCTGGCGCTGGCGCTGGCGCGGGCGTGGGCGTGGGCGTGGGCGTGGGCGCCGGGGTCGGTGCTCGTGCTGGTGGTGTCGACGCCCGCGCTGCAGGGGCCGCAGCAGCGACTGATGCCGTTGGCGGCGCTGCAACCTGGGCCGGAACCGATGTCGTCATCGACACTGGGACCGCCCGCGCCGTCATCGCCGCGGGCGCCACTCCAGCGCCCTGGCCTGGCGAAACCGCCGACGCGCCGGCCGTGCCGAGGACCGCCGGATCCAAACTCTCCCTCACCATCAGGTCCCAGGTACTTCCCGTGAAACTGAGCGGAATGGACTTCGATGCTTTCGCCTCCAACACCAAGGGCACGGGCTGCTTGTCGCCAGAGGAAATTCTTCCGTTGTACATGCGCTGTTGGTCGGCCACAGAGTAATGGCGGTAATCGGCACGGCGCACATTGGCCGACGGATTGGCTTCGATTAGCAGCGATCCATTGACGAGATAATTGCGATAGACGCGCTCGACGTCGTCCCCGGCATGCAAACCCTTGGCCTGCAGGCGGCGTTGGATGGCCGCGATATGGCGTTCGGTGAACTCGTCCTTGGCGATCCCGTCGCGTTTCGCGCAGAAGATATCGCGTGTGCCGATGAATCCCGCGTCAGTCACTTCGATGCGCTCGTAGGTGCTGATCCGATCCCCGGCTTCCTTCTCCAGAAAGGCCGAGAAGCTGCGCGCCTTGAAATGCTGGGCGAAGTCCACCCGGCTGGAATGGGGGGATTCCAGACGGCCAAGCACATGGACTTCGCCCGCCGTGGCATCCGTGCTCAGGGTGAAACGCAGGTCCACGCCCTGGGCCTTGATGCCCATGACCTCCAGTTCGGCACCGATCCACGTGCCGTCGCGCTCGCAACCCTCGGCTTCGAATGGCGCGGCCGAGGCCAGACCGAAATTCTGCAGCAAGTTGGGCAGGTCGCGACCGAGGTTAGCCTGCATGCCCTCGATCGACAGGCCGACATGGTCGATCTTGTCGATGAAGGCGAGATTGTTTTTTTCGGTCTCTTCATCGGACAGGGTCGAGCTGTCGAAAGCACCCATCGCTTGTTCCATCACACCCCAGTTGGGCATGTCGATGAGCAAGCGCCTGATTTGTATCGAATGCTGCACCGGCTGGTCAGCGTCGGACTGGATGCGCAGGTCGTGCAGGCCGATGTCACCGGTCCAGGTGAAGAACGGCCGCCGAAAACTGGCGTCGACACCGGCGCCATCCGTGACCATGCCCAGGCCGGCAGTGAAAAGCAGGCCGAGGATCATCGTGTAGAAGCGCACGACCAGCCACATCGGAACCAGCAGCCAGATCAGCAGCAGGTAAGCGACGCGCGCCAGCGACAAACGATCGCGACCCAGCCATGCGCCGTAGAAAATATTCTCAAGCATGCGCCGGCTCCGGGCCGAACTGCGACAGCCATGCGCGGCTCATGCGACACCGTATCCGTTGTGTCCGTCTTCGCCGGGCAGCACGGTGAAAACGAACACAATCAACAGCCCCAGCGAGCACACCAGCAAAGCGGCGATCCAGATCAGCATCGAGCCCAGCGCCTGGTTCACGATCGCCGTGACCATCAGCAGCAAGGACGCGAGAAAGCCGTGCTGGAACACGGACCAGTAACCGGAACGGCCGATGTCGTGCAGGCGTTTGACCAATAACGCCGTCATCGGGAAATACGCGACGACGGAAAATCCGGTCCATGCCCAGAACAACACTGCCACCAGCTGCTCGTCACCATTCCAGCGCGCCGCGGCGCTAACGCCACCGCGCAGCAGGATGTCAATGAGCAACCACAAGCCGACGATTGCCCAGTAGGTCTTGCGTCCGACGCGCCCGTGCGTGGAGAAAAACAAATGCACCAGATTCATGCCAGTCCAGGAATACGGCGCTCCCCGGCGCCTGGGCTCCAGATTAGCCCAGGCGGGCGCCAACCACCATGCGACGGGCCGCCGGCAAACGTGACGGCCGTTGCAGTGAGCGCGTCTACTCGTGCACGGTTTCGTGCAGGTAGGTATAGCCGGTCAGGCCCGCCTCGAGCGCATCGAGCAACTGCGCCGATTCGGCGGCAGCCAGCTCGGCGGCGCTGACCTTGCTTCGATAGGCCTCGCGCAGGTCGTCGAGCGAGTAGCCAACGTAGTCGAGCATCACATCAGTCGTGTCGCCACGGCGCTGGCGCACCAGCGTGTAGCTGCCATCGGGGCTCATGCGCACGTTTGCGGTGTCGGTGTCGCCAAACAGATTGTGGATGTCGCCAAGCGTCTCCTGGTAGGCGCCGACCAGGAAGATGCCCAGGCGATAACTCTCGCCCACCTTCGGACTGTGCAGCGGCAACGACGCGCTCAGCGATTCCGAATCCACGTAGGTGTCGACGCGGCCGTCGGAATCGCAGGTCACGTCGGCGAGCACGCCGCGGCGATCCGGCGCTTCGTCCAGACGCGCGATCGGCACGATCGGAAATACCTGGTCGATCGCCCAGACATCGGGAATGGATTCGAACACCGAGAAATTGACGAAATACTTGTCGACCAGGCGTTCGTTCAATTCGTCGAGCACTTCGCGATGGCTCTTCTCATCGCCGGTCAGGCGCGCGCGCACGCTCTGGGCGATGGCATAGAACAGATCGTCGAGCTGCGCCCGTTGATCGAGGGAAAGCTGGCCGAGTGCGTACAACGCCTGCCCTTCGGACAAGGCCTGCTGCGCCTCCAGGTACAACTCCAGCGCGGGCCGCTCGTCCAGCTCGGCGTGGGTCTGGCGCAGGTGACGCAGCGCCGCTGGCTCGCCAGCCTGCACCGGCGGCACCGAGCCGCTGGGCGCGGGTTCCACTTCCGACACGTTGACCACCATCACAGCGTGATGCGCGGTCATCGCCCGACCTGCTTCGGTGATCATCATCGGCGGCGGCAGGGAGAATTCCTTGCAGGCTTCGGCCAGGGGCTGCACCAGCGTGTGCGCAAACTGGTCGAGTCCGTAGTTGATCGAACAGAAACCGCGGGAACGGGTGCCTTCGTAGTCGACGCCCAGACCGCCGCCGGAATCCATGTAACGGATCGTGCAGCCGAGCTTGGACAGCTCGACGAAATAGCGCACCGCCTCGCGCATGCCGTTGGCGATGTCGCGCACGTTGGAAATCTGCGAGCCCATGTGGAAGTGCAGCAGCTGCAAGGCATCGAGCATGTCGGCGGCCTTCAACTTCTGCACCAGGTCGAGCACCTGGCGCGGCGAGAGGCCGAACTTGGCCTTGTCGCCACCGGTGTTCTGCCACTTGCCGGCGCCGAGCGAGGCCAGGCGCATGCGCACGCCGAGCCCCGGTTGCACGCCGAGCGCGCGCGCCTCCTCGATGATGAGCGCGAGCTCGGACGGTTTTTCCACGACCAGGAAGGTCTGCAAGCCGAGCTTGCGGCCGATCAGGGCCAAGCGGATGAACTCGCGGTCTTTGTAACCATTGCAGATGATCACGCTGCCCGGACGGGCAAGGCCGAGCACGGCCATCAGTTCCGGCTTGGAGCCGGCTTCCAGGCCGAAGCCTTCGCCGCCTTGCGCGGTCAATTCACCGGCCACGCCGAAATGCTGGTTGACCTTGATCGGATAGACCGCGGTGTAGCCGCCGGTGTACTCCAGTTCCGCCATGGCCTTGTTGAACGCGGCCTGCAACTTGCGCAGCCGGTCGCCGAGGATGTCGGAAAAACGCAGCAACAAGGGCAGCTTGAGACCCGCCTCGGTGGCGCGCTGCATGACCTCGGGAATCGCCAGCACCGGTCCGCCGGCGCCACGCGGCAGTGCGCACATGCGGCCCTTGCCATCGACGTCGAAGTAGCCGTCCGACCAGTACGGGATGGAATAGGTGTGGCGGGCGCGGTCTAGGGACCAGGCGGGCATTGGCGTCGGCTCCAGCGGCATGACGGTTCGAGGGGCGCGCATTGTACCGCCCCCGGCCCAAGGGGGTCGGCGGCTCAGCCGATACGCAGGAATACCCTCAGGTCGGCGCGCCGTGCCATGGCATCGGCGTAGCCCAGGTCCATCAGCGCCCGCGTGTAGGCTTTCTCGAACAGCAGGTAACTGGCCAGGGCCGAACCGCGCTGGCTGGTGCCGCCGATTCCGCGCAGCAACCAGCGCACGGGCCAGGGCAGGCAGTCGACGTGCTCGGCGGCCAGATGATCCAGGCGCCGCGATGGCTCGATCACCAGCGCCTCGATCGGGCGCAGCGGCAGCCCGGTGCTCTGCTTGATGTCGGGCGGAATGATTTGCAGGGTCCGGTTGATGCGTTCCAGACGCTCCAGGTCGGTGTACAGGCTGTCGAGGAAAATGCTCGACATGGCGTGACCGGCGATTTGCGCCATAGACGGGTATCGGTGGTCGACCAGGCGCTCGACCGTGGTCGGCCGGTGGCCGCAGCCGACTACGAGGATGCGATCGGCGCCCAGGTGGATGGCTGGCGAAATCGGCGCCTGCTGGCGCATGGAGCCGTCGCCGAAGTACTCGCGATTGACCAGGTTGGCCGGAAAGATGAAAGGGATCGCGCTGGAGGCCAGCAAGTGTTCGACGCTCAGCTGCGCGCGCGCACTGGCGCGCTGGGTGCGCCGCCACATCGGCACGCGCTCGTCGCCCTGCACGAAGCAGATACTCTCGCTGCTGAAATAGCCCGAAGCAGTGATGGCGACGGCGTACAGCGTGCCCGACGCGATCGCCGGCTCGATGCGCTTGAAATCCAGCGCGTCCTGGAGCAAGGCACGCAAGGGCGCGTTGTCGAGCAGCGATTGCGGCGGATGCCGGCCCAACCAGCCGAACATCATCGCGCTGAGCCAGCGCGCGCCGCTCAGGCAGATTCCCGCCGGATCGGCGCGATAGACCTGCCCGGCATGGAAGTTGCCCCAGACGTGGTCCAGCTTGGCCACCGCCAGACCGTAGTCGTCGGCCAGACAGGCCAGGGCGGCAGCGTTGATCGAACCGGCGGACGTGCCGCACAGGATCGGGAATGGATTGCGGCGCGGGTCGGGCAGCAACTCGCGCACCGCCCGCAGCACGCCCACCTGATAGGCCGCCCGGGCGCCGCCGCCGGAAAGTACCAGCGCGAGCCGGCCCGGGACGATGGCTGATGGGCTCACCGCCGGCGCCTGGCCTGACTGCTCCTGCTCCATGTGCCGTCTCCCCGCGCTGCCATTCTAGCGCCGCGCCGGGCCCGCGATGACGTGGTTCCAGTCCGCGCAACGCCCGCGCGCGTCGCCTGCCCCAGCGGGCCGACCGCGGCCGCAGCGCACCGCATCCGCTACAATCTGCGCCCCATCACCGACCCCCTGGACGCCGCGATGACCACCGCTTCCCCGACGTGGTTTCACGAAGAGTTTTCCCACACCGGTTCCGCGATCGGCTTTCGCATCACGCGCAAGCTCGACGAGGTGCAGTCGCCGTTCCAGAAAATCGAAATCTTCGAGACCACCGATTGGGGCAACCTGATGGTCATCGACGGGGCGATGATGGTGACTACGCGCGACAATTTCTTCTATCACGAGATGATGGCGCACGCGCCGCTGTTCACCCATCCGGCGCCGAAGAACGTTGTCATCATCGGCGGCGGCGACTGCGGAACCTTG
Source organism: Arenimonas sp. (assembly GCA_041671585.1). Taxonomy (GTDB): domain Bacteria; phylum Pseudomonadota; class Gammaproteobacteria; order Xanthomonadales; family Xanthomonadaceae; genus Arenimonas. Next base: position 6,213 of record JBAZBG010000057.1, read on the forward strand.
CGCGAAGTGCTCAAGCACACGGGCGTGGTCACGGCGGTGCAATGCGATATCGACGAGCAAGTCACGCGCATGGCCGAGAAGTATTTCCCCGAGCTGTGCGAAAGCAACGGCGATCCGCGGGCAACGGTGATGTTCGATGACGGCATCGCCTACATGGCCAACGCCGCGCCCGGCAGCATCGACATCATCATCGTCGACTCCACCGATCCGGTCGGCCCGGCCGAAGGTTTGTTCAATCGCGCGTTCTACGAAAGCTGCCTGAAGGCGCTGCGTCCCGACGGCCTGCTGGTGCAACAGAGCGAGTCGCCGCTGGCGCTGATGCACCTGATCCAGGACATGCGCACGGCGATGCGCGAAGCGGGATTCCAGACCTTCCGCACCTTGCCGTTTCCGCAGCCGTGTTACCCGACCGGCTACTGGAGCGCCACCATCGCCAGCAAGACGGCACGCGACCTGACCGATTTTCGCGAAGCCGACGCCGCCGCGAAATCCTTCCGCACCACCTATTACAACGCCGGCATCCACCGCGCCGCCCTGGCGATGCCCGAGTTCATGAAAGCCGCCCTCCCCGACTGAGGAGGTGTAGGAGCGGCTTCAGCCGCGAAGCCTCTGACCCATGTGGGAGCGGCTTCAGCCGCGATTGCTCTTGAGACGAAAGCTATCGCGGCTGAAGCCGCTCCCACAGTTGCGTGGGGTTTACAGGGCGTCGCCGTCGAGTTCGCCGGTGCGGATGCGCATGACGCGCTCGAGTTCGTAGACGAAGATCTTGCCGTCGCCGATCTTGCCGCTGTTGGCGGCGGTCTGGATCGCTTCGACGACGCGGTCGACCTGGTCGCTGGTGACGGCGACTTCCAGCTTGATCTTGGGCAGGAAGTCGACCACGTATTCGGCGCCCCGGTACAACTCGGTGTGGCCCTTCTGGCGGCCGAAACCCTTGACCTCGGTGACGGTGACGCCGGTGACGCCCACTTCGGACAAGGCTTCGCGAACATCGTCGAGCTTGAACGGTTTGATGATGGCCATGACCATTTTCATTGCGCTGTTCCTTTTAGTCAGGTCGTAGATTACAGGTTGTAACCGCGCTCATCGTGCAGGGCCAGGTCGAGGCCGTCGGTCTCGCCTTCAAGATCGACGCGCAAGGCGGTGAAGCGGCTGATCAGCCACAGCGAGGCGGCAGTGATGGTACCGGTCCACGCACACGTCACCAGCACGGCCAGCGATTGGCGTCCGACCTGCGCGGCCATGCTCATGCCCTCCGCGTAGCCGACGCCGCCGAGCGCGGTGCTGGCGAACACGCCGGTCAGCAGCGCGCCGACGATGCCACCGACGCCGTGCACGCCGAAGACATCGAGTGCGTCGTCGTAGCCGAGCCGGCGCTTGAGCCGCGACGACGCGAGGAAGCACAACACACCGGCGGCACCGCCGATGGCCAGCGCGCCCAGCGGGCCGCAGCTGCCGGACGCGGGCGTGATCGCCACCAGGCCAGCAATCGCGCCGGAGACAACACCGAGCAAGGATGGCTTGCCGTGCAATTTCCATTCAACCGCCATCCACGCCAACGCGGCGGCGGCGCTGGCGACCTGGGTCACCAGCATGGCCATGCCCGCGCTGCCGTTGGCGGCCACTGCCGAGCCGGCGTTGAAGCCGAACCAGCCGACCCAGAGCAAACTGGCGCCGATCAAGGTGAGCGCCAGGTTGTGCGGCGGCATCATCTGCGTCGGCCAGCCCTTGCGCCGGCCCACCATCAGCGCCGCGACCAGGCCGGCGATGCCGGCATTGATGTGCACCACGGTGCCGCCGGCAAAATCGAGCACGCCCCAATCCCAGAACAAACCGCCCGCGCCGGCCCAGGTCATGTGCGCCAGCGGCAGGTAGGCGAAGGTCAGCCACAGGGCGGTGAACCACAGCAGCGGCGCGAACTTCATCCGTTCGGCGAAGGCGCCGACGATCAGCGCCGGCGTGATCGCAGCGAAGGTGAGCTGGAACATCACGAATACCGATTCGGGCACGGTCAGGGTGAGGCTGTCGCGCGTGAGGTTGGCCAGGAAAGCGCGATCGATGCCACCGAAGAAGGAGGCGAGATTGATAACGCCGGCCTCCATGCCCTGGGTACTGAACGCCAGGCTGTAGCCGTAGCTGATCCAGAGCACGGTGACCAGCGACACGATCGCGAAGCACTGCATCAACACCGACAAGACGTTCTTCGACCGGACCAGGCCGCCGTAGAACAGGGCCAGGCCGGGCAGGGTCATCAGCAACACGAGCAGGCTGGCGGTGAGCATCCAGGCGGTGTCGCCACTGTTCAAGGTCGGCACGGCGGCGGTCGCCAGCGCCGGCAGCGGACAGGCGAGGAGCAGCAGCGGGGCAAGTCTGAACAGGGCGGGTCGATGCGCGGTAGCAGGGGGCATGGCGGCGGGCTCCGAAATAGACGCCAGCACTGTGTCGGCATTTCGCCCGATTGATTGCTCATCGAAAAAGTGTTCCGATAATGACCCCTGCCGTGGGCCCGGGCCTGACCTCGCAACGTAGGAAACTCCCTACCGATTGCGGCGGCAGACGCCGATATCGTCCCGGCTCGTCAACGGCGAGACTGCCGGCGTCCACCGGAGAAATCGCATGATCGACCTGAAAACCATTGATGACCTCGCCCGTCGCCTCAGCGAGCTGGTGCCGCCCGGGCTGAAGGATGCGCGTGCGGACATCGAACAGAACATGAAATCGACGCTGCAGGCCGGGCTCGGCAAGCTCGACCTGGTCACGCGCGAGGAATTCGATGTGCAGCGCGCGGTGCTGCTGCGCACGCGCGAAAAGATCGACGCGCTGGAACGCGCCGTGGAAATACTCGAAGCACGGCTGGCGACGCCGACCGACCGCAGCAACTAAGCGCGCGTCACGACGATGACATTGGCGCTGGCGCATAGCCGCGCCCGGACGGGCGTGCATGCGCCGGCGGTTCGGGTCGAGGTGTATCTGGCTGCGGGTCTGCCGGCGCTGAACATCGTCGGCCTGCCCGAGGCGGCGGTGCGCGAGAGTCGCGATCGCGTGCGTGCCGC
>JBAZBG010000058.1:0-9252 GCA_041671585.1 Arenimonas sp.
GCAGGGCAGCTCCAGGGGACCAGCGATGCGGCGCACTTCATCGGCGACGGCGCGCAGCACGGAATCGCCGACCAGATGACCGCTCAGGTCGTTCAAGCGCTTGAACTGGTCGATATCGATCAGCAGCAGGGCCAGCCGCTTGCCGGCCAGCGGATAACGCTGCGATTCGTCCAGGTAGCGGTACAGGCCACGCCGGTTGGCCAGGCCGGTCAGGTCGTCCGAGCGCACCAGTTGCTGCGCGAAGCTCAGCTCGCTGCGGGTCTGGCGCAGGGTGTCCAGCGTTTGCATCAGGTCTTCGTTGCGCCGCGACAGACTCTGCATCAGCTGCTGTTCGCCGGCCAACAGGTAGGAGAAGCTGCGCTGCATGAAGCGCGAGATGATGGCCGGCTCGCGCTCGAGCAATCGCGTAAAGGCGGCGGCGGTGATTTCGAACAACACGCCTGCCGATTCGACCACCGCGCCGGCAAAGCGCTGGTGCTGGCCGACGAATACCGAAAGCTCACCGAAATACTGGCCGGCGCCGAGCACCTTGTCGGCCAGGCCATCTTCAAAGGTCAGCCGCACCTGGCCGGTGTCGATCAGGAACATGCTCTGTGCGTCGTCGCCACGGCAGAACAATTGCTCGCCCGGCAGCGCCGCGCGCGTCACGCCGGCCGCCGACAGCAGCGCCCATTCCTCGGCGTTGAGCACGCTGGGCAGCAGACTGCCCTCGGTGCGCGCGGTGGGGCTGGGTGATCTGGGGTCGACGAGGGTCACGGCTACTCGAAAACGTGGGACCGGGTCTCCGAGTGTAACCAAAGTTGGCGGGCGCGGCAGCGGGCCCGCGGCCGGCGCGGGGCATCGCGGCTGAAGCCGCTCCTACAGTGGCGCGTACTCCTGTGGGAGCGGCCTCAGCCGCGATCCGTCCGTCCCGCCGAAAAACAGACTAGGCGGCGATGCCCGGGGCGTCCTGGAACTGCTCCTCTTCGGTCGATCCGGTCAGCGCGGTGGTCGAACTGGTGCCGGCCTGGATGGTCTGGGTCACCGTGTCGAAGTAGCCGGTGCCGACCTCGCGCTGATGCTTGACCGCGGTGAAGCCACGCTCGGCCGCCGCGAACTCGGCTTCCTGCAATTCGACGAAGGCGCTCATCTGGTTGCGGGCGTAGCCGTAGGCCAGGTTGAACATCGAATAATTGAGCGAGTGGAAGCCGGCCAGGGTGATGAACTGGAACTTGTAGCCCATCGCCGCCAGCTCGTGCTGGAACGAGGCGATGGTGGCATCGTCGAGATTCTTCTTCCAGTTGAACGACGGCGAGCAGTTGTAGGCGAGCATCTTGCCGGGATATTTCGCGTGGATCGCCGCCGCGAATTTGCGCGCGAAGGCCAGGTCCGGCTTGCCGGTTTCGCACCAGACCAAATCGGCATACGGGGCATAGGCCAGGCCGCGACTGATCGCCTGGTCGACGCCAGGCTTCGTTTTGTAAAAGCCCTCCACCGTGCGCTCGCCAGTGATGAAGGCATGGTCATTGGGATCGATGTCGGACGTAGTCAGATCGGCCGCCTCGGCGTCGGTGCGCGCGATGATCAGCGTCGGCACACCCATGACGTCGGCCGCCAGGCGTGCGGCGATCAACTTCTGCACGGCTTCCTGGGTCGGCACCAACACCTTGCCGCCCATGTGCCCGCACTTCTTCACCGAGGCCAACTGGTCCTCGAAATGCACGCCGGCCGCGCCCGCTTCGATCATCGATTTCATCAGCTCGAAGGCGTTGAGCACGCCGCCGAATCCGGCCTCGGCATCGGCGACGATCGGCTGCAGCCAGTCGACGCTGTCGTTGCCCTCGGCGTGGTTCAACTGATCGGCGCGCAGCAGCGTGTTGTTGATGCGCTTGACCACCAGCGGCACCGAGTTGGACGGATACAGCGACTGGTCCGGATACATTTCGCCGGCGACGTTGGCATCGGCGGCGACCTGCCAGCCTGACAGGTAGATGGCATTGAGACCGGCCTTGACCTGCTGCATGGCCTGGTTGCCGGTGAGCGCGCCGAGCGCGTTGACGAACGGCTTTTCGCCCAGGTATTTCCACAGCTTCTCGGCGCCGAGCCGGGCCAGCGAGTGATCAATGGCGACCGTGCCGCGCAAGCGCACCACTTCGGCGGCGTCGTAGCCGCGGACGATGCCGGCCCAGCGCGGATTGCTGGCCCACTCGGTCTTCAGTTGTTCGGCGCTGGGCAGGGTGCGGCTCATGGTCATGTCCTCGGTTGCGGTAGGAGCGGCTTTAGCCGCGATGGGGTGCGGTGGGGCTATCGCGGCTGAAGCCGCTCCCACAGGGATGGGTCAGGAAGTGGGAAGGGTGGGTCGGGAAGTGGGTTTGGTCAGGGGAGTTGTTCGTAGGCGGGGAGGGTCAGGAAGTCGGTGAGTTCGGGGGCGTGGGTGAGGGTGTCGAGCAGGGCGATGGCGTCGTTGATTCGGGAGCCGCCGGGCAGGCGCATGCGGTCGGCCAGTTTCGATGGCAATGCCAGCAGCGCGCGATCGAACAAGGTGAAGTCGACCGGTGTGCCGTCGTCGAGCTGCAGGTCGCCGTGATGCAGCCACTGCCACAACTGCGTGCGCGAGATCTCGGCGGTGGCGGCGTCCTCCATCAGCCAGTGGATCGGCACGCAACCCTGGCCGTCGAGCCAGGCGGCGAGGTAGCGCACGCAGACCTCAACACTGTTGTCGAAACCGGTGCGGGTGATGGTGCCGATGCTGGGACGAATCAGATCATCGCGGCTGACTTCGACGTCCGCGCGCGTTACGTGCAATTGATTCGCGGCCGGCATGTGCGCGTCGAAAATTTCCTGCGCCAACGGAATCAGCGCCGGGTGCGCGACCCAGGTGCCGTCGTGGCCGGCGCCGACTTCGCGCAGCTTGTCGGCGCGCACGCGCGCCAAGGCCTGTTCATTGGCCTCGGGATCGCCGCTGATCGGAATCTGCGCCGCCATGCCGCCCATCGCCAGCGCACCGCGGCGGTGGCAGGTCCGGATCAACAATTCCGAATACGCTTTGAGGAACCCCTGCGCCATCGTCACCTGGCCGCGCTCGGGCAACACGCGGTCGCGGTGCCGGCGGAAGGTTTTCAGGTAGGAAAAAATGTAATCCCAGCGGCCGCAGTTCAGGCCGGCGATGCGGCCACGCAGGGCGTGCAGGATTTCGTCCATTTCGAACGCGGCGGGCAAGGTCTCGATCAGCACGGTCACTTTCATCTGCCCGATCGGCAACCCGAGGCGCACCTCGATGAAGGCCAGCACTTCGTCCCACAGCTGCGCTTCTTCCATGCACTGCAGCTTGGGCAGGTAGAAGTACGGGCCGAGATTCTTGCCGGCCAGGACCGCCGCGTTGTGGAACGCAAACAAGCCGAGGTCGAACAACGAACCCGACATGCGCGCGCCGTCGACCAGCAGGTGTTTTTCATCCAGATGCCAACCGCGCGGCCGCACCATCAGCACCGCCAGGTTTTGCTTGTTCAACACGTAGTGCTTGCTGCCGTCCGGCGCCATCCAGTCGAGCGTGCCGGCGATGGCCTTGCGCAGCGCCCGTTGCCCGGTGAGCAGGTTGGCCCAGGTCGGCGCAGTCGAATCCTCGAAATCGGCCATGTAGACCTTGGCGCCGGAGTTGAGCGCGTTGATCACCATCTTCGGTTCGACCGGCCCGGTGATCTCGACCCGGCGGTCGAGCAAGGGGGTCGGCAACTCGGCCACCCGCCAGTCGCCTTCGCGAATGGCGCGGGTGTCCGGGCGGAAATCGGGCAGCTCGCCGGCGTCGAAGCGCGCTGCCTTGACCTGGCGGGCGATCAATCGCGCCTGCCGCGTGGCCTCGAACTGGCGGTGCAGGTCGGCCAGGAAGGTCAGGGCGAGCGGCGTCAGCAGGTCTTCCTGGCCGGGAAAGGCCGGGCCCAACAGCTCCACGGCATGTCCTGCCTCGGGGAGGTGGCGGCCTGGCTCGGTGCTGCGGGGGGAGTTTTCCATGACCCGACCGTAAAACGCCCGCTTGAATTTGACAAAGCAAATATTTAAATGGAATGTATAAGCAAATCGTATAACTCGCTCCAACAAGCCCTTATGGCCGTCCCGCCGCGCCCCGCCGCTGAACGAAAGCCGCCCGCCTGATGGCCGGCGCCCAGCAGCGTTTCTATTACAAGGGCGATCGGCTCAAGCCGCTGCGGGCCTTCTGCCAAGTCGCGCGCCTGGGTTCGGTCTCGCGGGCGGCGGAGGCGCTGTTCCTGAGCCAGCCGGCGGTGACCCTGCAATTGCAGGCGCTGGAACGCGATATGGGCGCGCCCCTGTTCGAACGGATCGGCCGCCGGCTGACCCTGACCCGCGGCGGCACCGCGCTGTATGAACTGGCCCGGCCGCTGGTCGAGGGCCTGGACGGCATCGAGGGCGAATTCCGCAACCGCCTGAAGGGCCTGGAAGGCGGCGAGCTGCACGTCGCGGCCGGCAGCTCGACCATCCTGTATCTGTTGCCGCCACTGGTGCAGGCCTTTCGCGCCTCGCATCCCTCGGTGCAACTGGTGTTGCACAACGTCACCGGCAAGGACGGCCTGAGCCTGCTGCGCTCGGACACCGTGGACCTGGCCGTCGGCTCGATGCTCGACGTGCCCACCGACCTGTCCTACGCGCCGGTGTATTCCTTCGACCCGATGCTGATCATGGCCAAGGGCCACCCGCTGGCGGAGCGCGCCAAACTGAAGCTGGAGGACCTCTCGCCCTACGGCCTGATCCTGCCGCCGAAGCGCCTGACCACCTGGCGCCTGGTCGACCTGGTGTTCCAGCAACGCCGGGTGCCGTACACGGTGGCGCTGGAAGTCGGCGGCTGGGAAATCATCAAGCAATACGTGGCCATGGGCCTGGGCATTTCGATCGTCACCGGCATCTGCCTGACCGAGGCCGATCGCGAACGCCTGGAGGTGCGCAACCTCAGCGAATATTTTCCGCCGCGCAGTTACGGTGTGGTCGTGCGCAAGGGCAAGTTCCTGTCAACGCAGGCGCGCGCCTTCGCCGACCTGGTCAAGCCGGGCTTGTTCGAGCGCCGCGATTATTTCGAATCCGGTCATTCCGAACGCTGAGCTCAGACGTTGCGGTTCTTGCCGTGGTAGCCGGCAAACAGTCCCCGCACGCGGCGCACGTCGGCTTCCATGTCCTCGGTCATCCAGACCAGCGGGCCGAGGTGAATGGTCCGGTCCGGATAATTGAAGGCCACGCAGAACACCGGCACCTGCGCGCGGCGGGCGATTTTCCAGAAACCGGTTTTCCATTTATCGACTTTGCGCCGGGTGCCCTCGGGCGCCAGCACGAACCACATGCGCTCGGCCTCGCGCATCTGGTTGGCGACCTGGTCGACGATGCCGCCGGGCGCGCTGCGATCCACCGGCACCCCGCCGAACAAGCGCAGTAGCCAGCCCAGCGGGCCCCAGAACGCTTCCTGCTTGCCGATGAAGACGATGCCCAGGCCTTGCGCCACTTTGGCGGCGATGCCCCAAATCGCATCCCAGTTGGACGAATGCGGGGCGACCACGACCACGAGCTTGGCGCGGTCCGGCCACTCGCCGATCAGGCGCCAGCGACCAAGCCGCAGCACGGCCTCCGCGAACGCACGGCCGAAGGCATTGCCGCCACTGCGCGGCGCATTGGGCGGCAGCTCGGGCAGGATGCGAGTCAAGACTCGCGCTCCCAACCACGCGCTCCACGCGTGCTCTTCACCTGCGCGCGCTCGCGCTTGCCGCTCAGGCGGCGCTCTTTGGCGCCCTTGCTCGGCTTGGTCGCGATGCGCTTTTTCGGTACGAACAGGGCGGCCTGGATCAGGGCGGCCAGGCGCTCGCGCGCGTCCTCGCGATTGCGCTCCTGGGTGCGAAAGCGTTGCGCGCTGATCACGATCACGCCATCGCTGGTGATCCGACGGTCGCGACGCGCCAACAGGCGTGCGCGCAGGTCATCGGGCAGCGACGGCGAGCGCGCGGCGTCGAAACGCAGCTCGACCGCCGTGGAAACCTTGTTGACGTTCTGTCCGCCCGGGCCGCTGGCACGGACGAAACGTTCGATCAATTCGTCGTCGGGAATGGCGATGGCCGGGCTGATCTCGAGCATGTGCCCGGAAGTCTGTGGTGAGGCTGGCACAGAAGCAACCGAATTGATCGCCCCGAGTGCGAAGCCGGCGTGCAAACTCGCCCTGCGGCGCTTGCCAAAGGCGGGCAATCTGGTCAGCCTGCAGGTAGGCCGTGCGGGGGACGCGCGGTCCGGCCATTTCCAGGGGAATCCAATGAGATCACTACTCGTCGCGGCCGTCCTGGCCAGCGGGCTGTTGGTTGGCGCCGCGCAGGCGCAGGATGCCGACGAAGCCGCGAAAACGCGCGCCTTCATCGATTCGCTGCACTTCCAGTCGGGCGAGATCGCCCTGCCGGACGCCTCCGCGCACTTGCGCGTGCAATCCGGCTTCCGTTACCTGGCCCACGACGACACCCGTCGCGTGCTCGAGGAACTCTGGGGTAACCCGCCCGACGACGATGTCATCGGACTGCTGGTGCCCGACAACGCGCCGCTGGATTCCGACCACAGCTGGGCGGTGCTGGTCACCTTCAGCAACGAGGGCTATGTGTCCGACGAGGACGCCAGCAAGATCGATTACACGCAGATGCTCGCCGAGATGAAGGAGCAGACGCATGAGGCCAACGCCGAACGCAAGGAAGCCGGCTATGGCACGGTGGAATTGCTCGGTTGGGCGCAGCCTCCGCATTACGATGCCGCCGCCAAGAAAATCTACTGGGCCAAGGAACTGCAGTTCGATGGCAGCGACAATCATTCCCTGAACTACGACATCCGGGTGCTCGGGCGCGAAGGCTTCCTGAGCCTGAATGCGATCGCCGGCATGAACGACCTGGCCCTGGTGCGCGACGGCATGACCCGGGTGCTGCCGATGGCCGAGTTCGACAGCGGGCATCGCTATGCCGACTACAAGCCAGGCAGCGACAAGCTGGCGGCCTATGGCTTGGCGGCGCTGGTCGGCGGTGGCGTGGCGGCGAAAGCCGGCCTGTTCGCCAAGCTTGGCGTCCTGCTGCTGGCCGGCAAGAAATTCATCGTGCTGCTGGTGCTCGGCATCGGCGCGTTTCTTGCGAAAATTTTCGGCAAGAAGAAAGACGGCGGCACGTTCCAGTAAGCCGAGCGGCGTGGTCGTCGCTGGCGCAGTTGCGGCTCACGCGGTACTGGAATCGTCATGGCGCACGCCGATCACGGTGCGGCAGCAGCCTCCGCGGCGGGCAGGCGGAAAAATGCGCGCGCCGCGGCGGTGCTGGCCGCGGCGGTGACCTCGACCGGTTCGCCGCGGTCGCGCGCCAGTTCCTCGACGATGTGGCGCAGGAACATCGGCTCGTTGCGCCGATGCGATGGTTGCGGACGCACGGTGCGCGGCAGCAGGTAGGGCGCATCGGTTTCGATCAGCAGGCGGCCGGCGGGAATGTGCCGGACCATTTCGCGCAGGTGCAGGCCGCGGCGCTCGTCGCACAGCCAGCCAGTGATGCCGATGTAATAACCGGCATCCAGGCATTCGAACATCTGCGTGTCGCTGCCGGTGAAGCAATGCACCACCGCCGGTCCGAGGCGGCCGTCGAAATTCTTCAGGATGGCGAGGAAGTCCTCGTGCGCATCGCGCTGGTGCAGGAACAGCGGCTTGCCGATGTCCGCCGCCAGTTGCAGTTGCCGCTCGAACGCGCGGCGCTGGGCCGGCCGTGGGGAAAAGTCGCGGTGGTAGTCGAGCCCGCATTCGCCGACGGCAACGATTTCCGGCGCCGCGTGCAATGCACGCAGCTCGGCGTCGGCCTCTTCGGTGTATTCGACGGCGTGGTGCGGATGCACGCCGGCGGTGGCGAACAGGAAGCCCGGATGCGCGCGCGCGATCTCCAGCGCCCGGCGCGATCCCTCGCGGCTGGCGCCGGTGACCACCATCTGCACGACGCCGGCGGCGCGCGCGCGCGACAGCACCGCGTCGAGGTCGGGGACAAAGCTTTCGTGGCCCAGGTTGGCGCCGATGTCGATCAGATCCATGGCTTGGCGAACAGGAATGACAGCGGCAATTCTAGCGGATGCCTCCGATGCCCTAGACTTTCCCGGTGAGCACGCCCGAATTCCCGATCACCGCACTCCTCCCGGACATCTTGCGCACGCTGGATTCGCGCGAGCGCCTGGTGCTGGAAGCGCCGCCCGGCGCCGGCAAGACCACGCAAGTGCCGCTGGCGCTGTTGTCGGCGGGCTGGCGCAACGGCGGCAAGATCCTGATGCTTGAGCCGCGGCGGGTGGCGGCTCGCGCCGCGGCCGGCTTCATGGCCGCGCAGCTGGGCGAGGCGGTTGGCGGCACGGTTGGCTATCGGATCCGTTTCGAGAAGAAGATTTCGTCGGCCACGCGCATCGAAGTGCTGACCGAAGGCATTCTGACGCGAATGATCCAGGACGATCCGACGCTGGACGGCATCGCCGCGATCATTTTCGACGAATTCCACGAACGGCATTTGAGCGGCGACCTGAGCCTGGCCCTGGCGCTGGACGTGCAGGCGCAGCTTCGCCCCGAGCTGCGCCTCGTGGTGATGTCGGCCACGCTCGACGGCGAGAAGTTGGCCGCATGGATGGATGCGCCGCGCCTGAGTTCGGCCGGCCGCAGCTATCCGGTGCAGATCAGCCACTACCCGGCGCGACGCGACGAGGCGCTCGCCTTCCAGCTCAAGCGTTGCGTCGAGGACGCGCTGCTCAAGCATCCGGGCGATGTGCTGGTGTTCCTGCCCGGGCAGCGTGAGATCAGCGAGGCGGAACGCAACCTCGGCGGGCTCGCACAGCGCAACGATGCGCCGCTGCGAATCATCGCGCTGCACGGCGACCTGCCGGTGGAGCGACAGAGCGAGGCTTTGCTGCCCGACCCGCACGGGCACCGGCGTGTGGTGCTCGCCACCAACGTTGCCGAGTCCAGCGTGACGCTGCCGGGTGTGCGCGTGGTGATCGACGCGGGCCTGGCGCGCGAGCCGCGCTTCGATCCCAATAGCGGGTTTTCACGACTGGAAACTGTCGCCATCTCGCAAGCGTCGGCCGACCAGCGTGCCGGTCGCGCCGGACGCGTGGCCGAAGGCTTTTGCTATCGCCTCTGGCCGCAATCGCAACGACTCGACGCGGCGCGCACGCCGGAAATCGCGCAAAGCGAACTGTCGCCGCTACGCCTCGAACTGGCCGCCTGGGGCGCCAGCCAGTTGCGTTTCC
>JBAZBG010000059.1:0-9182 GCA_041671585.1 Arenimonas sp.
CTGCGGCCTTGCGGATAGATCCGCGCGGATTTAAGGAAGTCGATATCCGACTGCAGGTGACCACTGGCGTACTGCCTGCGCGAGGTCTCGGTATGACCACCCTCTTCGATGCGCACTGCCGGATCGAGCCACTGCAACACCAGCTTGCGGTTGCCGACTTGTAGCGCGTCCTGGAATGCCTGGACGGCGGCCTCGGCGGCATTCCTGACCGGTAGCGACGTGGCAGCGATGCCCGTGCCATGGCCCATGCTGGAATGATCCATGCCCGGCATGCCCGAGTGATCCATGCCCGGCATGCCCGAGTGATCCTCGCCTGCTGTCTTGGACGCGGCGTGCTCGTGCCCACCTGCGCCAGCGCTGGCCGTTGCATGTTCGTGTCCGGCAGGGGCGGCGGCGGTCGCCGCGTGCTCGTGTTTCGGCGCGGCGGCGCCGGACTCGGCGTGCTCGTGTTCCACACCGGGTGCGTGACCATGTTCGCCTTTGTCGACGTCCGCAGGCGGCATGCTCATCGCTTCGTGGTCATGTTCGTGTCCGTCGTCGTGGTCAGTGGCTGCTGCGTCCACCCCGTGCTGCGCATGCTCGTCAGCTGCGCCGGTCCCGACACTCGGTCCGCAATCGATCGCGTCCTGCTCATGGCCGTGCTCGACGGTAACGCTGCCGCCGTGCGAGTGCCCGCCGCTGCACGCCACTTCGGTCTTGTACTGCGCCTCGCTGAGCGTCGGCAATTTCTTCAGGAAGGCAACCATGCCCCAGATGAAGCGGTCGTCCATGCTCTTGCCCCAGGCCGGCATGCCCGATGCCTTGATGCCGTGCTTGATGACCCAGAAGGCTTCGGCCGGGTCCAGGTCCCCGACCTCCGCCAGCGGCGGCGGGGCGGGATACAGTCCCTTGCTCAGTTCGCTTTGGCTGACGCCGGGCATCAGGTGACAGCCACTGCACATCGCGTTGTAGTTGCCGGCGCCGCTGCGGATCAAGGCGGGATCGTCGAGCGGCGGCACGCTGATCTTGCCAGCGCGCACCGCGATGCCGCGCTCGCGCGTGGTTTCCAGAAGGCGGTAGACCAACGAGGAATGCGGTTGGTCCGCGCCGGGCGGCATCACCCCGGAGTAGATGAAGGCAATTCCCGCCAACAGACAGGCGGCAGCCGCGATGGCCAATACTTTGATCGGTTTCATTGATGGTTCCTGGATAAGTTAGCCATTGCGCCGCGGCGGATTGCCGAACGTCGGATCGCTGCTGACGCGACGCGCGACGGTGCCGGCGGGATGCGCGTACCAACCCGGGTCGCGGTAGTCGCCGCTGGCCAGGCCATCGCGCACCTTGACCACGGTGAACATGCCGCCCATCTCGATGTTTCCGAACGGTCCCTTGCCGGCCATCATCGCCAGCGTATTGACCGGACCTGGCATGCCGCCGTCGGTGTGGTTCTGGTGGATCGACATCCCGTTCTCGCCCATGGCCATGTAACCGGGCAGCATCTGCTGGATCTTTTTTTCGAGGTCGCCTTGCTCGACGCCGGTCGGGTTCGGTACTTCGTGGCCCATCGGACCCATCGTGTGGTGCGCCATGTGGCAATGAAACGCCCAATCGCCAGCGGGCGCGATGAATTCGATGTCCCGCATCTGGCCGACGCCGACGATCTCGGTGACCTCGCGACGCCATTGCGACTGCGGCCAACGGCCGCCGTCCGAGCCGGTGACGCGGTACTCGACCCCATGCATGTGGATCGGGTGATTCCACATCGACAGATTGCCGATGCGGATGCGCACGCGTTCGCCGGTGCGCGCGACAATGGGATCGATGGCCGGAAAGGTCTTGCTGTTGAAGGTCCACAGGTCGAACTCCTGCATGACCGATGGGTCCGGACGCCAGGTGCCGGGATGCAGCGCCCAGTTGTGCAGCAGCAAGGCGTAGTCGCGATCGATCGCGACGGCTTCGCCATCCTTCGGATGAACGATGAACAGTCCCATCATCCCGAACGCCATTTGCGTCATCTCGTCGGCATGCGGGTGGTACATGTGCGAGCCATGCTGGCGCAGCGTGAATTCGTAGACGTAGGTCTCGCCGGGCTGGATGTGCGGCTGCGTCAGCCCGCCGACGCCATCCATGCCGGACGGCAGGATCAATCCATGCCAGTGGATGGTGGTCGGTTCCGGCAGGCGATTGGTGACGAATATCCGCACCCGGTCGCCTTCGGTGGCCTCGATGGTTGGACCGGGCGTGGAGCCGTTGTAACCCCAGCAGGTCGCCTTCGAACCGGGCGCAAACTCGTGCACGATTTCCTCGGCGACCAGGTGGAATTCCTTGACGCCATTGTTCATGCGATGCGGCAGCGTCCAGCCGTTGAGGGTTCGCACTTTGCCGGCACCGCGTCGCGCCGGCGCAGGAGCGTCCGCAGCCGACGCCGGTTTCTGCGCTGGCGTCGACATGTCGTGGCCGGCATGGCTCTGCGGCGCGCCCTGCGCCAGGCCCGCTGCCGCGCCCGCAACCAGACCGGTGCCGGCGCCGATCAATACGCTGCGGCGGGTGATGCTCATGGCTGGTCTCCACTATGGTGTTGGTGCGTGTCTGCTTGCTCGACGGCCGAACCCGGCTTCACGATTTCCTGCACGCTTGGCGTCTCGGAGGTAATGGCAGCATCACTGGGTAGTTTCTGGCCGACCGCGCGCGTCAGGTCGACGCGCGCCAGCCAGTAGTCGCGCACGGCCTCCAGGTAACTTTGATAGGCATCGAACTCCCTGCTTTTGGCCTGGATAAGTTCGAATACGCCGATCAGCATGAAGTTCTGTTGTTCCTGACTGCGCGCCAGCACGGCTTCGCGCTGCGGGATCAGCGCGTCGCGGTGCGTCGCCACCACCTGGCGCAGGATGCGCACGCGTTCGGCGCCCAGGCGCACGGCGTTATCGGCGCCGAGTTCCGCTTGTGCGAGCCGCGCTTTCGCCTGGGCGAGCATGGCTTCGGCGCGAGCCAGTCTTGCCTGGCCCTGGTTGAAGATCGGCAACTCAAGGGCCAATGTCGGTCCTTTGATGCGCGAACCGTCGACGTCGCGCTCGCGTTCGTAGCCGATTTCGGAGCCGCCGAGCCAGCGCCAGTGGCGCGTCGATGCGAGCGCCGCTGCAGCCACTTCAAGCTCCTGGCGGGCGGCGAGCAGTTCAAGATTGTTGCGCTGGGCCAAGGCCTGCAACTCGGCCGGATCGTCCTCGCGCGTCGCCGGCTGCGGCAATCGATCCGCAATCTTCCAGTCGGCCGCAGGACCGCTCAAACCGACGATGGTATTCAGCGCCAGGCGTGCACGCAGTGCCTCGGCCTGCGATCGTGCGGCGTTGATTCGCGCCTCGCTCGCTGCCGCTTGCTCCTGCTTGAGTTGCAGCTCGCTGATATTGCCGGCGTCGTAATAGCGCTTGGCCAGTTCAGCCGAAAGTTCGGCCGCTTGCGCAACCGCTGCACGCATCTGAGCGACTTGTTGCGCTCCGGCATAGGTGTACCAGGCGGAGCGAACGTCGCTGGCCACGGCCAGGATCGCCGCGGCGATATCGAAACGCGCCCGCTGGTAGTCGGCGTTGGCCAGGCGCGTCCGCGCCGGCAGCAGCAACATGTCGACGATCGGCATCGCGATTCCGGTGGTCAACTGGCTGCCCGACCCGGACTCCGGACGCAACCGTGAAATTGAAAAGCGCGGATTGCCGATCTCGAACGCCTCCAGCACGTCGGCGCGCGCCAGTCCCAGGCGCGCATACTCCTGTTGCAGCCGCGGGCTGTGCAGCATCGCAAACTGCACGGCGCTATCGGCCGTCATCGGCGCAGCCTGTAGCTGGCTACCGGAATCAGCAAGCGCCGGGCGGGTGGAAACTGCCTGGCCGCCGCGCTCGATGAGCAGCGAGTCGACGCCCGCGGAATCCGGACGAGGCGCCACGCTGGCGCAGCCACCAAGTGCAGCAGTCACAGCCAGCGCCAACACGGCGCGGTGAAAATTCATAGGCATCGAAAATCTCCAGGAACAACATCAAGCCCGGCTTCGCGCGCGGCAAAGGCGGGACTCGGGATGCCGGGGTAGTCCAACGCGGTCGCAGGCATGGAGCCGGGGCGAGCGCTGGGCGGTCTGGTCAGGCCGAACGGCATCGTGCGGAGCCGGGCTCCGCGGAAAACCTAGGCGATGGGAGGTCGCAACAGCGGCACGTGGGACGCGCCAAGGATCGGATCGTCGCGCATCGACATCGGCTGCGGGAGATAGCGCAGGCTTTCGGCAACCAGGAGCGAAATCGCGACCAGGGAAAGATGCATGTTGCACGGGCACTGGCACTGCGTGTTCTTGCAGCAGTCCGGAATGGATTTGTCGCTCGGCGTGGTCGCGACTTCCTCAGTCACCAGCGGCGTTTGGGAATGCCGCGAATGACAGGGGGCGGCGGTATCCGCCATGGACTCCGCTTTGATGGCGCCCTGGTCCGGCTGCGCCGCCATGGCCGGCATGGCCATGCCGTTGGCCAGCCCGTTGCAGGCAAGGGCCAGGATCAGCAGGCAGTGCAGGATCAGTCCGTGGGCTTTCATCGGCGGGCGCAGGTGGAGCGGCCTAGGCTGCACCGGACCCGTGAAAGTTTCAAGGGCAAGGCAAGCGGCAATCGAGCTATTTCTTCTGGCTCATCGCCACGCTGCCAAGAATAAGGGCGCCGGCGATGAACATCGGCAATGTCGGTGTCTCATCCAGCAGCATCCAGGCCCAGACCACGGCGAACAATGGCACCAGGTAGGTCACGGTGACGGCGCGACCGGCGCCGATGCGCTGGATGAGCCGGTAATACACGGCGTAGGCAATGCCCGAACAGACGATGCCGAGCGCGGCGGCGGCGAGCCAGGATTGGACCGGGATCGGCTCCACCGGCCAGGTCCAGAGTGCAAATGGCAGCAGCACCACGGCCGCGCAGGACAAGGTCGCGGCGGCCAGCGCGATCGGGGGCAATTGGGCCAGGTGGCGGCGTATCAGGTTGACGCCGACGCCGTAAAGGAACGCGGCCGCCGTGCCGGCGGCAACGGCCCAGCCGGGGCTGGCGCCCGCCGTCTTCGCGCTGGCCAGGACCACGACGCCGGCAAATCCGGCGAACAGGGCCAGGCCGTGTTTGCCGCCGATGCGTTCGCCATAGAACAGGAACGCGACCAGCGCGGTGAACAGCACCGCCATGCTGTTGCTGATCGCGATGACGCCGGCGGGCGCATGCTGCGCGGCCCAGGCGAACAAGGCGAACGGGATCGCCGAGTTGATGGCTCCGATCAGCACCAGGGTCGGCCACAGGCGCAGCGGAAATGCGGCGCGATCGCGCCACAGGAATGGCAGCAGGACCACGGCGCCCAGCGCCAGCCGAATTTCGCCCAGAGGCAGCGCGCCGAAGTCCGGCGCGGCGACGCGCTGGAACATGAACGAGGCGCCCCAGATCGCCGCCAGCACGCCCAATTCCAGGGGGCTGAGCCAGTCGATGCCCCTCGCCGGCCGATCCAGTTCGGGAATGACGATTTCTGCAGCCCTGTTCATGACTCAAGCCCTATTCGTGTCTAAAGGCTATTTTCCTATCAATACAATGATCCACAAGCGCATACTTTCCAGGTCAGACACAAACTATATTTGAGCCTTGCCATGGCATTACGTCCGGATTTCCTGTCCGCGCTGGCGGCCTTCGAATCAGCAGCCCGGCACCAGAACTTCGCCCACGCCGCCGAGGAGCTGCATCTCACGGCCAGCGCGGTGAGCCACCACGTGCGCAAGTTGGAGGCACGTCTCGGCGTTGCCTTGTTCCAGCGACACGCCCGCGGCGTATCGCTCACCGCGGAAGGTCGGCAGTTGGCCGATTCAGCGAGCAATGCCATGTCCGACATGGAAGGCGTGCTCGGCAGCCTGCGTTCGGCCGACGGCGAGACCGAGCGCCTGCGCATCAGCACACTGCACTCCCTGACCTACACCTGGCTGCTGCCGCGCCTGCCGCGCTTCATCGCCGGCCAGCGCGACGTCCGCCTGAGTGTGGACACCGAAGTCGGGCTGACCCGCTTCGAGGAGGGCGGCGCCGATCTGGCGATTCGCCATGGCCCCGGGCACTGGCCCGGACTGACCGCGCACCACTTGATGGACGACGCCCTGTTTCCGGTCGCCTCACCGCGCCTGACAGGCATGGCCGACGTGCGCGAGGCGGCCGATATTGCCCGGCTGCCCTTGATCAACGATCTCGCCCGCCAGGGATGGCACGACTGGTTTCGCGCCGCCAACGTGCACGGCGCGCAACTGGACGAGCGCTTCGTCTTCAGCGACACCACCGATGCGCTGGCGGCCGCGGCGCATGGCTTGGGCGCAGCGCTGGCGCGCAAGCTAATCGTCGCGCCCTACCTCGCCGACGGCCGCCTGGTTTGCCTGCCCGGACCGGTCGTCGCCACGCGCTGGAACTACTTCGTCGTCTACCCCGCGCATCGTCGGTTGCGCGCGCCGGCACAAGCGTTCGTGGACTGGATCCTGGACGACGTCAAGCAGCAGACGGCGTGAACGCAGCGCCGGTTATCCGCCGGAACGTCACGACCAGCACATCGCGAAACGCCGGCGCCGCCGGATCGAGCGGCTCCACCGGCGTCACGCCGTGATAGAGCCGACGGTCGTCCACCAACGCGGCATCGAAGGGCTCGGTCAAGGTGAAACTGCTGAAGAATCCGCCGGCCGTGGTGCCGATCATGGTCGTGCCGCTATTGATGTTGCAGCGCCTGACCAATAGCACCAGCACGTGGTCCACGCCGTCGCGGTGCATGCCTTCCGGCGTCGGCAGGCCGGATACGCCCACGGCCGCTTCGATGCGAAACTGATGCGCCTCGATATGCCACGCCGTTGCCGTAACCGCGAGGCGACTGAACAGATTCCGGCAGAACGCCAGGATCGCCCGCATGCTCGGGCCGTAGCCGAGTTGCGCGTCGATCGGTTCGAACCAGCGTTCGATGCCGCCGTTGAGCGGGTTGTAGTCGGTGGTCTGGAAGTGCGCCTGCTGCGGCCGGCGTTCGATCGAGCCGCGCGCATCGGCCGCGTACACCGCATGACGCCGACGACGATAGCGGCCGTGATCGGCCATGTAGGCATCAACCGGAAGATCGTTCCAGCTGTCCGCAAATGTCGGCCAGTCCTCGAGCCCGCCGCAGTGTTCGAGTTCCCGGCGCATGACGGACGCAGGAACGAAGGCGTAACCATGACTGGCTATGGCATGTTCGAGTTCGTCCAGCATCAATAGAACAGTTCGTAAAGGACGTCGCGAATGAATCCGGTTCCCTCGGACACCAGGTAGACATCCTTGTCGATCCGGACCCACTGGTAGCCGGTCGGCGGCGGACTCAACCGATAGTGGCGATAATCCACGTAGTAGCCCGGGGCGAAGTATCCCGGCGGCAGGTTGCTACCGATGGCCCAGGTGCCGGCGATGTACTTGTCCGGATAGGCATAGCGCACCGTTGCCCGGTAACGATACGGCGAGTAGCGGCTGGGATCGCGCCGCTTCGTCGGCGCATAAACGTAACGACGCCGCTCCGAGTCGCGATAGCCTTCCGAGTAGTCGTCGCGATCGCGCGCGTTGTCGCTTTCACGCTTGGCGGTATTGCTGGTGTGGGGATGTGGCTTGTAGGTGTAGCTTTGATGTTGCGCAGCCGCGGGCGCAGCCCAGGTGCCGACGATCAGGAACACCGCAGCCACGGCCGATACCGCCTTCATGAAGCTTCCTTGTTGCTGCTCGCATTGAAATGTGACCTCGGCCACGGAATTTCGATCATTTCGCCCTTGCCCTCGTGCCATTGAAGCATTGCGCGGGCGCGGCGACAACCGCCTGCCTGCCGGGGACTTCGCGGCGCCTGGCAAGACAACGCCCGGCAAGCCGGGCGTTGTTGGTGCGCCAAATGTGAGACTCAGTAGCGGTGGTGGTACGGCTGCAGGTTCAGGACCACCGAAAGCACCGTTCCGAGCAGGATGTCGGAGCCGCGGTAACTACGTCCATAACGACGCCGGCCGTAGTATCCGTCCTCATAACCGCGGCGGAAACCCTCGCGGAAGTAGTAGTTGTACTCGAACTGGCTGACGTAGAAACCGTAGTACCCGTAGTTTGCATCCCGATACGGATACAAAGTCCGGTAGTTGAACCGCCAGCCGTCTTCGCGATCGGCCCGGCCGGCCCAGTATCCTTCCTGGTAACCATAGTTGAGCGCCTGCCGGAGCAGATCGGCCGCGTACGTGTTGATCATGTAGTAGCGGCCGCCACGGTAGTAACGATAGCTCGGCGCCGTATAGAAATACGGATCGTTGTAGTAGTTGTAGTTATTCCACCGGTTGCTCAGCAGCTGTTGGCGAAGACGGTCGTAGTAACGCTGTTGGTAGCGGGACTGCGACCGGCGGTTCTGGCGCTGCAGCTGGATCGTCTCCTGCTGCGCCAGGTTCGCCTGCCGTTGCAGCTGGCGGCTGTACTGGGTCGCCTGCGTGCGGTTTTGCTCGATCAACTGAGTTTGCTGACGCTTGGACAAGCGCGCCTGCTGACGGTCTTCGCGCGCTTCCTGTCGCGCTTCCTGTCGCGCTTCCTGTCGCGCTTCCTGTCGCGCTTCCTGTCGCGCTTCCTGTCGAATTTCCTGGCGCACGTCCTGGCGGGCTTCCTGACGAACGTCCTGACGCGCCTGCTGGCGCTCAATCCGGTCATCCCGATCACGAATCGCGTCGGCGCGTGGCCGCGGTGCTTCGCTCATTCGCCGTTGCTGGACGGCGTCCCGTTCGCGTTCGCGCGCATCCTGGGCCGCCGCACGCTGTTGCCGGGACTCGGCCTGCTCGGCCTGCCGTTCCGCGCTGCGCAGTCGAGTCTGCTCGCTTTCCAGACGCTGCTGCGCTGCCTGCTGGCGTGCGCTCTCCCGCTCCGCGCGATCCCGCGCGTCACGACGTGCTCCCTGCTCCGCCTGCGCTGCCGCTGCGCGTTCCTCGCGCTGGCGCTTGCGCGCAGCCTTTTCATCCACCTCGTCCTGAGTTTCTTCGGCCTGCGCCCGATCCTGCGCCCGCTGCGCCTGGGCGCCGGACGATGCAGTAAATCCGAACGCAAGCGCGGAGCCGATAAGGGCAACCACCATGGTCCGGTTGAGAGTGGCGACGTTCATTTCTGTCCTCTGGTGAGCAGCAAGGGAAGTCTTGCCTTGGGCCCAGTACG
>JBAZBG010000060.1:0-9143 GCA_041671585.1 Arenimonas sp.
TGCGTTCGTACAGCCGCATCGCCGCGTCCATGCCGCGCAGGGTTTCCAGATAGCAGCGCTTGAAGCCAAGGCCGCGCGCTGCGTTGAGACAGGTTTGCATCATCGCCGCACCGGCGCCCATGCCGCGCAGCGCGGGCAGGAAATACATCTTGCGCAGTTCGCAGACGTCGGGATCGCCGCCGGCCAAGGGTGCGACGCCAGCGCCGCCGACCACCTTGCCATCGCGTTCGATGACGAAATAGGCGCAACGCGGTTCGGCATAAGCGCGGCTCATCCAGTCCACTTCCGGGTCGTTGATCGCAAAGCCGTCGCCGATCGCGCCAAACTCCGGCATGACCGTGCGGATGATCGCCGCCACCGCTGCATCGTCGGCGGGAGTGATCGGGCGGATACTGAACGCGCTCATGCGCTTTGGCTCGCTATGGTGACTTTGCTGCCGCTGGCCCGGCCAAGCAGCGCCGACAGCCAGCGGCCGGTATCGATCAGGCATGGCAGGTCGATGCCGGTGGGAATGCCCATCCCGTCGAGCATGTACACCACGTCTTCGGTGGCCACGTTGCCGCTGGCGCCGCTCGCGTACGGGCAGCCGCCGGTGCCGGAAACGGCGGCATCGACGACGCGCACGCCTTCTTCCAGACAAGCAAGGATGTTGGCCAGCGCCTGGCCGCGGGTGTCGTGGAAATGCACCGCCAGCGCCGACATCGGCACCACGTCTGCAACCGCATGCAACATCGCCCGCGCCTTGCCCGGCGTGCCGATGCCGATGGTGTCGCCCAGCGATACCTCGTAGCAGCCGAGCTCATGCAGCCGCCGGGCGACGCGCACGACATCGCCCACGGGCACGTTGCCCTGGTATGGGCAGCCGAGCACGGTGGACACGTAACCGCGCACTTTCACGCCATCGGCCTGGGCGCGTTCGAGCACCGGCAGGAAGCGCTCGATGCTTTCGTCGATCGAGGCGTTGATGTTCTTGCGATTGAACGCTTCCGAGGCCGCGCTGAACACGGCCACTTCCGTTGCCCCCACTGCCCGCGCGCGTTCATAACCTTGCAGGTTGGGCACCAGTACCGGATAGGAAACGCCGGCGCGCTTGTCGATGCCGGCAAAAACTTCGGCGGCGTCGGCCAGCTGCGGAATCCACTTCGGGCTGACGAAGCTGGTCGCCTCGATGGTGCGCAATCCGGTTTGCGAAAGGCGGTCGATCAGGGCGATCTTGTCGCCGGCGGCGATAATGGTCTTTTCGTTCTGCAGCCCATCGCGCGGACCGACTTCAACGATGCGCACGCTCCCGGTCATGGAGTGGCCGTGCCGCTGCCGCGCCGGAACCGGATTGCTTCGTCCTTGAACAGGCCAGGCGTTTCCAGCAGCGCCGGGTGCGGTCCGCCGGTCACGCGATTGTGCAGGTCATGGCCAATCTTGCTGGTATCGCCGGGAATTTCGTCATCGATGATGCGATGGGCGATCACTTTGTCGTTGGTCGAATTCAGGCTCAGCTCGTCGTTCTTCACTTCATAGCGCAACAGGTAGATGTCGCCCGGATGCGGCGGCAAGTCGGATTCGAAGCGCTGTTCCGCCCAGCTCGAATCCACCCACAGGTAAGCCTGCGATCCCAGCTTGCCGACATGCAATTGCGTCGCTTCGCCATGGCGCATTTCGCCCTGGTGGCGATCGCTCACGTCCAGGCTGCAAGTGCTGGAAATATCGAGCTGCATTTCGCCATCCTCCTCCGCGTCATCGCCGATGGAGGACCAGAGCCCGACCAATTGCCGATCGCAGGCAGCTTCGGCGATGGGCGGTTTTTCGAAAGTCGTGACCTGGCAGGCGCTGAGCAGGAGCACGATTGCAGCCAGGCTAAGGGTTTTCATGGCGCCTCCAAGAGGATCAATAGCGCATCACCGTCGACGAAGTCGCCTTCGGCGGCGCGCACGTCGGCAACGACGCCCGCGCGCGGCGCCTTCAGGCTGAGTTCCATCTTCATCGCTTCCATCACGCCCAGTTCCTGGCCTTCTTCGACCGAATCGCCGACCGCCACGCGTACCAATACGATACGCCCCGGCATCGGCGCCAGCACGCGATCGCCACCGCCGGCCAGATCGGTGTCGCCAAGGTGGAATGCCGGGACCCGCGTCAGCGTCAGCCGTTGATCGCCGTCGTGCAGGAATACGCGCGCGGCATCCACCCGGCAGTGGAAGCGACGCGCGCGGCCGTCGATCTGCGCGCTCAGGCCGTGATGGCCGTACAAACCCTGGCTCACCGCCACGCGCACCGCGCCCAGCTCGATCTGGTAGTTGCCCGCCGAGCCGTGCGCCAGTACGTCGATACGCTCGTCGCGCCAGCCGAAACACAGCACGCGTTGCCCGGCATGGCCCAGCCGCCAGCCGTCGGCGATCGCCCAGGGCGAATACGGATCGGCAGAACGCCGCGCGGCCACGCGCGTCGCCGCCTCGTCGTGCAGCAGGCAGGCGGTCACCACGGCAGCCAGCCTGGAGTCGCCGGGACGCTGGGTGGCGGGCAACACTTCATCCAGGTGGCGGTCCAGGTAGCCGGTGTCGATGCGGCCCTCGACCACGACCGGATGCCGGATCAGGTTTTCCAGGAACTCCACGTTCGAGCGCAGGCCGACGATTTCGCATTCGGCCAGCGCATCGCGCAGGCGGGCGAGGGCGCGCGGCCGATCCTCGTCCCAGACGATCAGCTTGGCGATCATCGGGTCGTAGAAGATGGTGACGGTATCGCCTTCGATCACGCCGCCGTCCAGGCGCAGGTGACGCGAAGGTTCGGGCAGGAACAAGCGGTCCAGCCGCCCCGAGCCGGGCAGGAAATTCTTCTCCGGATCTTCGGCGTACAAACGCACTTCCATCGCATGGCCGCGATGGCGGATGGCGTCCTGCGCCAGCGGCAGGGATTCGCCGGCGGCAACGCGCAATTGCCACTCCACCAGATCCAGCCCGGTCACCATCTCGGTGACCGGATGCTCGACCTGCAGGCGCGTGTTGATTTCCATGAAGTAGAAATCGCCGTCGGCGCCGACGATGAATTCGACCGTGCCGGCGTTGACGTAATCGATCGCCTGCGCAGCCTGCACGGCGGCCAGGCCCATCTGTTCGCGGCGTTCGGCAGTCAGGAACGGCGAGGGCGATTCTTCGATGATCTTCTGATAGCGGCGCTGCGCCGAACACTCGCGTTCGCCCAGGTGCACGGTTTGTCCGTGGCGGTCGGCAAACACCTGGAATTCGATGTGCCTGGGCTCCTGGACATAGCGTTCCAGCATCACCCGGTCGCGGCCGAAGGCGTTCTTCGATTCGCGTTGGCAGGATTCGAGCGCGGCAGCGAACTCGTCGGCCGCGCGCACGATGCGCATGCCCTTGCCGCCACCGCCGAACGCCGCCTTGATCATCAGCGGATAACCGATGCGGTCCGCTTCGCGTTGCAGCAGCGATGGCGTCTGGTCTTCGCCGGTGTAGCCAGGCACGACCGGCACGCCGTGCGCGGCCATCAGGTCCTTGGCCCCGGCCTTGCTGCCCATCTTGCGCATCGACGCGGCGCTTGGACCGATGAAGACCATGCCGGCGGCAACCACCGCTTCGGCGAAATCGGCGTTTTCCGACAGGAACCCGTAACCCGGATGAATCGCCTGGGCGCCAGCGCGCCGGGCGACGTCGATGATCGCGTCGCCGCGCAAATAGCTGTCCTGCGGCCGCGGCCCGCCGATGGCGTAGGCTTCGTCCGCCTGGCGAACATGCTGCGCGCCGGCATCGGCTTCGGAAAAGACCGCGACCGAGCGAATGCCCAGCTTGCGGCAACTGCGGATGATGCGGCAGGCGATCTCGCCGCGATTGGCGATCAGGACCTTGTCGAACAACGGCGCCCCGGGCTCGATAATCATTCCTCGCCGCTCCAGGACGGCCGGCGTTTGTCCAGGAACGCCGACAGTCCTTCCTGGCCTTCGGCCGACACGCGCAGGCGCGCGATCAAGCGCGCATTGCGGCGATCGACCTGTTCGGCCATCGCCGGATTCATGCCTGCCAGGCGCAACGCCAGTTGCTTGGCTTCGTGTTGCGCAATCGGACCGCCCTTGCCCAGCCAATGCAGGCAGCGATCCACCGCCGCGTCCAGTTCGCTGGCAGGCACGCATTGATGCAGCAGGCCGATGCGCAGCGCTTCCTCGGACGTGAATACTTCCGCGGTCAAAAACATCCGCCGCGCCTGGCGCAGACCGATGGCGGCGATGACATAGGGCGAGATCACCGCGGGCACCAGACCGAGCTTGACCTCGCTGAGGGAAAATTTCGCACCGTCGACGCCGATGGCGATATCGCAGCAGGCGACCAGTCCGACGCCGCCGCCGTAGGACGATCCGTTGACCTTGGCGATGGTCGGCTTCGACAGGAAGTTCAAGGTGCGCATCAGCGTGGCCAGCCGCAGCGAGTCCTTGCGGTTCTCAACCTCGCTCGCACGGGCCATGCCGAGCATCCAGTTGAGGTCGGCGCCGGCGGAAAAGGTGGAGCCGGCGCCGGTCAGGACCACGGCCCGGACCGACGCATCGTGGTCCAGCTGCCCCAGGACGGCGGTCAGGTCGGCAATGAGCTGGGCGTCAAAGGCGTTATGCACCTCCGGGCGCTGCATCACGATGGTGGCGACCGCGCCTTCGCGCTCAATTCGGAGGGTTTGCCATTCGGCCATGGTCATGCGCTGGGGTCGGTGGGTGAAAAGACCCGTGAATCTTAACCGGGAGGCGGCCGGGAGGCTTGCAATCTAAATAAGAACCATTATCATTAGTGGGGACTCAGGAGAAATCCCAATGCTTGCCACCTTGTTGCTGGTCTTCCGTGAAGTTCTCGAAGCGGCCTTGATCGTCAGTATCGTCGCTGCCGCCACGCGCGGCGTTTCCGGCCGAGGGGCCTGGATCGGCGCGGGAATGGCCCTGGGCGTGCTTGGCGCCTTGCTGGTTGCCGCCTTCGCCGGCGGAATCGCTGGTGCGATGAGCGGCATGGGCCAGGAATGGTTCAACGCCATCGTGCTGCTGGCCGCCGTCGTCATGATCGGCTGGCATGTGGTCTGGATGGCCCGCCACGGCCGCGAGCTGTCGATGCACATGAAGGAAGTCGGCAGCGCCGTCACCGCCGGCAGCCGGCCGCTGACGGCCTTGCTGGTGGTCGTGGCCATCGCGGTGCTTCGTGAAGGTTCCGAAGTCGTCCTGTTCGGTTATGGCTTGCTGGCCGGCGGCTCGTCGATGGCTTCGCTGGCGATCGGCGGTGCGCTCGGGTTGCTGATCGGCGCCGCCGTCGGTTTCGCGTTGTACTTCGGCCTGCTGAAAATCCCCATGAAGCATTTCTTCTCGGCGACCAATGGCCTGCTGGTATTGCTGGCCGCCGGCCTGGCCAGCTCGGCCGCGGGCAAACTGGTCCAGGCCGACGCATTGCCGACGCTGGTCGACACGCTGTGGGACAGCTCCTGGCTGTTGACCGACGAATCGCTGCTCGGGCACACCTTGCACATTCTCATCGGCTACACCGCGCAACCCAGCGGCATCCAGATGGCGTTCTACGCCGCGACGGTGGTCACGCTGCTGGTCGGCATGCGCGTGTTCGGCCTGTCCTCCCCGCGACCTGCGCCGGCCCGTTCGCCGCAGGCGCTCGCCTGACCCCTTTCCCACTGTCCAAGGAATTCCAATGCGCGTTGCGCTGATCTTGTTGCTGAGCCTGCTCTCGGCGTCGGCCTTTGCCGCCGACGTCAAGGAGTACACCCTGACGCTGCGCAACCATCGGTTCGTGCCGGCGCAGTTGGTCATTCCGGCGAACACCAAGGTCAAGATCCTGGTGGTCAATGACGATCCCACGCCGGAAGAATTCGAAAGCCACGAGCTCAACCGCGAGAAGATCGTGACCGGCAAGGGCCGGATCACGGTCTACGTCGGACCGCTGAAAGCCGGTAAATATCCGTTCTTCGGCGAGTTCCACATGGACACCGCACAGGGCGTCCTGATCGCCAAGTAAGTCCCGTTTCCTCCGCTGCCTGTACCCGCGGTCGCAACTGCGGGTTGGGAGCGCACTGCCTGAAAACACCAAGAGAAAGTCCATGCAACCTGGAAAGAAAATTCGCGCGGCAGTCTCGCTGCTGGCCCTGTCCGTCAGTGTGCTGGCGTCGTCGGCCGCTGTGGCCGGTCCGGCCAACAAGATCTATTCGCCGATCGTTGAGAAAGGCGAAACCGAGATTGAATTGCGCGGCGGCTATCGTCAATTCGACAACGCCTCCGACAGCTACGCCTATGTGCTCGACTTCGGTTATGGCGTCACCGAGCGCTGGCAGACCGAGCTGGTCATCGAATACGCCGGCGAAACCGGCTTCGGCGGCCGCATCGAGGCGATGGAGTGGGAGAACCTGTTCGTGCTCACCGAACAGGGCAAGTACTGGGTGGACGTCGGCCTGCTCGTCGAATACGAACACACGTTCGCCGACGGTCCGGACGAATTGAAAATCGGTCCGCTGTTCGAGAAGGAAGTCGGCCCGACCATCGTCGACCTGAATCTGATTTTCGAACGCGAGATCGGCAGCGGCGCCAGCAGCGACATCAAGCTCGACTACGGTTGGCAAGTAAAGTGGCGCGGCAACGAACTGCTGGAGTTCGGCGTGCAGGGGTTTGGCGGGCTGGGTGAGTTGAGCGACCTGGGTGAAGGCGACAAGCACAGCGTGGGGCCGGCCGTGTTTGGGTTGAAGCGCCTGGCCAGCGGCAACAAGATCGCCTATGACGCCGCGATTCTGGCCGGGCTCAATGAAGCCGCGCCGGACATGACCATCCGCTTCCAACTCGAATACGAAATTTACTAACTCGGTTATCACGCCGGTGGAGCTGGCGCGATAACTCGCCGTGTTGCTGCACGTGAAGGTGCAGAACACGGCGGGGCGGGGGTTACATTCGGAAGACTCCGAAGTTGGATTTCTGGATGGGGGCGTTGAGGGACGCGGACAACGCCAGGCCGAGGACGCGGCGGGTGTCGGCGGGGTCGATTATTCCGTCGTCCCAGAGGCGGGCGCTGGCGTAGTACGGGTGGCCCTGGCGTTCGTATTGTTCGCGGATGGGGGCCTTGAAGGCTTCTTCTTCCAGATCGGTCCAGCTGGCGCCGGAGGCTTCGATGCCGTCGCGCTTGACCGTGGCGAGCACCGATGCCGCCTGCTCGCCGCCCATGACCGAAATTCTTGCGTTCGGCCACAGCCACAGGAAGCGACCGCCGTAGGCGCGGCCACACATCGCGTAGTTGCCGGCGCCGAAGCTGCCGCCGATCACTACGGTGAATTTCGGCACGTGCGAACAGGCCACTGCCGTCACCATCTTGGCGCCGTCTTTGGCGATGCCGGCGTTCTCGTACTTCTTGCCGACCATGAAGCCGGTGATGTTCTGCAGGAACACCAGCGGAATGTCGCGCTGGTTGCATAGCTCGATGAAGTGGGCGCCCTTGAGCGCACTCTCCGCGAACAGGATGCCGTTGTTGGCGACGATGCCGACCGGGTAGCCGTGGATATGCGCGAAGCCGGTCACCAGGGTCTTGCCGTAGCGCGCCTTGAATTCCTGGAACTCGGAACCGTCGACCACGCGGGCGATGATTTCGCGAATGTCGAAACTGCGCCGCGAGTCCTTGGGGATGATTCCGTAGACTTCTTCGGGCGAATATTTCGGCTCGCTCGGCGCCTGCAGCGCGACCGCGATGTTCTTCTTGCGATTGAGGTGGGTCAGGATGTCGCGGGCGATCGCCAGCGCGTGACCGTCGTTTTCCGCCAGATGGTCGGCCACGCCGGAAATGCTGGTGTGCACCTCGGCGCCGCCGAGCGCTTCGGCGTCGACGATCTCGCCGGTTGCCGCTTTCACCAGTGGCGGGCCGCCGAGGAAAATGGTGCCCTGGTTCTTGACGATGATGCTCTCGTCGCACATCGCCGGCACGTAGGCGCCGCCCGCCGTGCAACTGCCCATCACCACCGCGATCTGCGGAATGTTCAGCGCCGACAGTCGCGCCTGGTTGTAGAAGATGCGGCCGAAATGTTCCTTGTCCGGAAACACTTCGTCCTGCAGCGGCAGGAAGGCGCCACCCGAGTCGACCAGGTAGACGCAGGGCAGGTGATTTTCCAGCGCCACTTCCTGGGCGCGAAGGTGTTTTTTCACCGTCATCGGGAAATAGGTTCCGCCCTTGACGGTCGCATCGTTGGCGACCACCACGATTTCCTGGCCGTGCACGCGGCCGATGCCGGTAATGATGCCGGCGCAGGGCGACTGGCCTTCATACATGCCGTCAGCGGCCAGTGCCGACAGTTCCAGGAACGGCGAGCCGGGGTCGAGCAGGGCGCTGATGCGCTCGCGCGGCAGCAGCTTGTCGCGGGCGCTGTGCTTGGCCCGCGCTTTGTCGCCGCCGCCCTTGGCGATCCGCTCCAACTGGGCATCCAGGTCCGCCACCTGCTGTTGCAAATACTCGGCGTTTTCCTGGAACTCGGCACTGCGCGGATCGATCTGGCTCTTCAGCACTGGCATGGAACGCCTTCTAAGTAGGAGCGGCTTCACCCGCGATAATACTTGCAACCCACGCCTGTAGGAGCGGCTTCAGCCGCGATCGCACTTCGCGCGGTCTTGCAGTGATCGCGGCTGAAGCCGCTCCTACAAGCGGTCTTGCAGTGATCGCGGCTGAAGCCGCTCCTACAGGCGGTCTTGCAGTGATCGCGGCTGAAGCCGCTCCTACAGGCGGTCTTGCAGTGATCGCGGCTGAAGCCGCTCCTACAGGCGGTCTTGCAGTGATCGCGGCTGAAGCCGCTCCTACAGGCGGTCTTGTAGTGATCGCGGCTGAAGCCGCTCCCACGACAGGCAAATAGAAAAGGGCGTGCCGAAGCACGCCCTTTGGTTTTTCCCGGACCAGTCAGGGGAGGTCCGGTGGGTTGCCAGGTTTACTTCTTGCCTGCGTCAGCGGCGTCTTCTGCGGCGGCCTTCGCCTTTTCGGCGGCAGCTTCAGCGCTATCGGCCACGTCTTCCGCAGTTTCGGCAGCGTCAGCGCTCATGTCGGCGCCTTCAGCGGTTCCAGCGGCGGCAGCATCCGCGGCGGCTTCGCCGGCTACGCCGGCAGCGTCGGTGGCGGTCGCGGCGGCGCTGGCGGCGGCATCGGCAG
>JBAZBG010000061.1:0-5300 GCA_041671585.1 Arenimonas sp.
TGGGCCGCATGGCGCTGACCAACTACTTGATGCAGTCGGTGATCGGGACCCTGTTTTTCTACGGCTATGGGCTGGGGAACTGGGGTATGGGTCGGGCCTGGCAGGTACTGTTCGTGGCGGTCGTCATCAGCCTGCAACTGGCCTGGAGTCATTGGTGGCTGGCGCGATTCCGCTACGGCCCGATGGAATGGTTGTGGCGCGCCATCACTTATTGGCGCGCGCCGCCAATGCGGCGCGAGCGGGACTGGGTCGACGCCACCGGTTGAGCCACTACAATGTCGGTCATGAGTGAGCGCGAAGCGGATGTCCTGATCCTGGGTGGTGGCGTCATCGGCCTGGCCTGCGCGCACTACCTGCTGCAGGCGGGTCGCTCCGTGCGCGTGCTGGAAAAGGGCAAAATCGGCGCCGCCACTTCGCATGGCAACTGCGGGACCATCACGCCAAGCCACGCGCCACCGCTGGCAGCGCCGGGCGTAATCGCCAAGGGCCTGAAATGGATGCTTCGTCCCGATGCGCCGCTCTACATCAAGCCGCGCCTGGATTTTTCCCTGGCCGCGTGGCTGCTGCACTTCGCCGGCCGGTGCAATCCGCAAGATTGGCGGCGCGCCGCAATCGCCAAGGGCGAACTGCTGCACGCGTCGCGCGCCCTGCTGGAATCCCTGATCCGCGACCACGCACTCGATTGCGAATTCCATGCCGATGGTTTGCGCTATGTGTATCGGGATCAGCGCGCGTTCGAGCATGACTGCGCCGAACTTCCCGGACTGCTGGAGTTCGCCATCCACTCGCAGATCGTGGATGCCGGTACGCTTGCCGCCGAGGAACCGGCGCTGCTGCCGGGCATGGCCGGAGCAATCCATTTTCCGGGCGATGCGCATTTGCGCCCTGATCGTTTCACCGCCGAGTTGGCGCGCGTGGTGCGCGAGCGCGGTGGCATTATCGAAGAACAGGTCGAGGTGGGCGGCTTCTTGCTGGCCGACGGCCGGGTGCAGGCCGTGACGACGTCGGACGGCCGGCGGCAGGGCCGCGAGGTGCTGATCGCCCTGGGCCCGTGGTCGGCGCCGATGCTCGCCGGTATCGGGCTGCGCTTCCCGGTGCAGCCGGGCAAGGGTTATTCGATCACTTATTCCCGGCCTGCGCTGGCGCCGAAAATTCCATTGGTGCTGCGCGAGCGCAGCGTATGCGTCACCGCTTGGGACGACGGTTTCCGCCTGGGTAGCACGATGGAATTCTCCGGCTACGACCCAAGCTTGAACCGGGTCCGGCTCGACGCCCTGGAACGGGCGGCACGCGACTATCTGCACGAGCCGGTCGGGCCGGAAAAGCGTGAGGAATGGTATGGCTGGCGGCCGATGACTTTCGATGATGTGCCGATCCTCGGCCGGGCGCCGCGCCACGAAAACCTGTGGCTCGCCATGGGCCACGGCATGATGGGCATGGGCATGAGCGCGATCACGGGCCAGCTGCTCGCCGAGCTGATCTGCGGACGTGAGCCCAGCATCGATCCACGGCCCGCCAGCCCCGCGCGTTTTGCCTGAGGGTTGCTCAGGCTAAAATAGCGGCATGAAAGTTTCGACCCTGCATCGCGGTACGGCGCCCCTCCTGATCAGCTTGCCGCACGATGGCACCGGTCTTCCGCTCGATGTCTCCGCGCGCATGACCGAAACGGCGCGGAAGGTTCCCGATACCGACTGGTTCGTCAGCCGCCTGTACGAGTTTGCGCGCAAGCTCGATGCCTCGATCCTGGTGCCTTCGTATTCGCGCTATGTGGTCGACCTCAATCGGCCGCCTGACGACCTGTCCTTGTATCCCGGGCAGAACACGACCGGGCTATGTCCGACGGTGCAGTTCACCGGCGAGCCGGTGTACCTGCCCGGCCAGGCGCCCTCGACCGACGAGGTCGCCGAACGTGTCGACGCGTTCTGGCGTCCATACCATCAGTCGCTGCAGGCGGAGCTCGAGCGCTTGCACGCGGCCCACGGCCGCGTCCTGTTGTGGGAAGGGCACTCGATCAAGTCGCGCGTGCCATTCCTGTTCGATGGGCGCTTGCCGGACATCAACCTGGGCACCGCCAGCGGCGCCAGCTGCCACGCCGCCACGCAAGAACGCGTCGAGAAAGCGCTGGCCGCGCAGTCGCAGTACAGCTGGGTGAGCAACGGCCGCTTCAAGGGTGGCTATATCACCCGGCACTACGGCCGGCCCGGGGATGGGGTCGAGGCGATCCAGCTGGAGTTGGCCCAGTGCAACTACATGGATGAGGAACACGGCAGCTACGAGCCGCAGAAGGCAGGTCAAGTGCAGGCCTTGCTTGAAACCTTGCTGCGGCAAGCGCTCGCCAGCTGATCGCTGGGCAAGAGCGCCGGGCGCATCCTTCAGACTTCAAGCGAGGCCAGGTCGCCCTTGGTCTCCAGCCAGGCCTTGCGGTCGGGCGCGCGTTTCTTGGACAGCAGCATGTCCATCAGCGACTTGGTCTGACCGACATCGTCCATGGTCAGCTGGACCAGCCGCCGTGTGTCCGGATGGATGGTCGATTCGCGCAGCTGCGACGGATTCATTTCGCCCAGGCCCTTGAAGCGGGTGACGTTGACCTGGCCGCGGATTTTTTCCTTTTCGATGCGTTCGAGCAGGATGCGTTTTTCTTCCTCGTCCAGCGCATAGAACACCTGCTTGCCGACGTCGACGCGGAATAGCGGCGGCATGGCCACGAAGATATTGCCGGCGCGCACCAGCGAAGGGAAATGCTTGAGGAACAGCGCCGCGAGCAAGGTCGCGATATGCAGTCCGTCGGAATCGGCATCGGCAAGGATGATCACCTTGCCGTAGCGCAGGCTTTCGATGGCGTCGACACCCGGGTCGCAGCCGATCGCGACCGCCAGGTCGTGCACTTCATTGGAGGCCAGCACGCCGGAGCTTTCCACTTCCCAGGTGTTGAGGATCTTGCCGCGCAAGGGCAGGATTGCCTGGAAGTCCT
The DNA here is from genome assembly GCA_041671585.1 of Arenimonas sp. Taxonomy (GTDB): domain Bacteria; phylum Pseudomonadota; class Gammaproteobacteria; order Xanthomonadales; family Xanthomonadaceae; genus Arenimonas. The sequence continues at coordinate 2,972 of JBAZBG010000061.1, forward strand.
TGTCGCGCGCCTGCTTGGCGCTGCCGCCGGCGGAATCGCCCTCGACCAGAAAGATCTCGGTACGTGACAGGTCTTGCGATATGCAGTCCGCGAGCTTGCCCGGAAGCGCCGGACCCTGCGTGATCTTCTTCCTGACGATTTGCTTTTCTGTCTTTAGCCGCGCGGCGGCACGATCGATGGCCATCTGCGCGATCTGCGTGCCGATTTCGACATGCTGGTTGAGCCAGAGCGAGAACGCATCGTGCACCGCGCCCTCGATGAACGCTGCCGCCTGGCGCGAGCTCAGCCGCTCCTTGGTCTGGCCGCTGAACTGCGGATCGGTCATCTTCAGCGACAACACGTAGCTGACGCGGTCCCAGACATCTTCCGGAGCCAGCTTCACGCCCCGCGGCAGCAGGTTGCGAAAATCGCAGAACTCACGCAGCGCTACGGTCAGCCCGGAGCGCAGCCCGTTGACATGGGTGCCCCCTTGCACGGTTGGGATCAGGTTGACGTAACTTTCCTGCACCAGCTCGCCCTCGGCGGCCCAGGCGAGCGCCCAGTCGACGACTTCGTTTTCCTTGGACAGGTTGCCGGTGAACAGCTCCGGCGGCAGCATCTCGCGGCCGTTCAATTCGCCGGAAAGGTAATCGCGCAGGCCGTTCTCGAAATGCCATTCATTGCGCTCGCCGGTAGCCTCGTCGAACAGCCGGACGGTCAGTCCCGGGCAGAGCACGGCCTTGGCGCGAAGCAGGTGGCGCAGCGGCTTGACCGCGATCTTCGCCACGTCGAAGTATTTCGGATCCGGCCAGAAATGCAGCCGCGTACCGCTGTTGCGCTTGCCGACGGTGCCGATCGTTTCCAACGGCGAGCTGCGGAATCCGTCGCGGAATTCCATGCGGTGCTCGCTGCCGTCGCGCTTGATGAACACCTCGACCTTTTTCGACAAGGCATTGACCACGCTGACGCCGACGCCGTGCAGGCCGCCCGAGAACGTGTAGTTCTTGTTGTTGAATTTTCCGCCGGCGTGCAGCCGGGTCATGATCAGTTCGACGCCGGGAATTTTTTCCTCGGGATGGATGTCGACCGGCATACCGCGACCGTCATCGGCCACTTCGCAGCTGCCGTCCTCGAAAATGGTGACTTCCACCGTCCGCGCGTACCCGGCCAGGGCCTCATCGATGGAGTTGTCGACCACTTCCTGCGCCAGATGGTTGGGCCGGCTGGTGTCGGTGTACATGCCGGGGCGGCGCTTGACCGGATCCAGTCCGGAAAGAACTTCGATGTCCGCAGAGTTGTAGCGACTGCTCATTTATTTTGCTGAAGGAAATGATGCGACAGGATGCGGACACCGGCGGCCCGGGTCAAGGAACCTGGATCGCGCATCCGCCCGATGAACGGAATTGATCTGCTGAATCCCGCGGCAGCCTTGACCGGCCGTCTGGGACGGGTCCGGAACCAGGCGCCGGCCCAAGGGCAGCGGGCGGGGACACGCGTTTCCTGGCCGTCAGCACGCTTCGCTCGCCCTCGGGTCGCCCAGCCGGTAGAATGGGGCTTTCCAGCGCCCCTATTCCTATGACGCGTCTTATCTTCGTTACCGGTGGCGTGGTTTCCTCGCTCGGCAAGGGCATCGCGGCGGCTTCGCTCGCCGCCATCCTGGAAGCTCGCGGCCTGAGCATCACCATGATGAAGCTCGATCCCTACATCAATGTAGATCCGGGCACCATGTCGCCGTTCCAGCATGGCGAGGTCTACGTCACCGACGACGGCGCCGAAACGGACCTTGATCTCGGCCACTACGAGCGTTTCGTCCGTACCCGCCTGACCCGCAAGAATTCGGTGACCACCGGGCGCATTTACGAGAACGTGATCCGGCGCGAGCGCCGCGGCGATTACCTTGGCGGCACCGTGCAGGTCATTCCGCACATCACCGATGAGATCAAGCGCTGCATTTTCGAGGCGACCGACGGCTATGACGTCGGCCTGGTCGAGATCGGCGGCACTGTCGGCGACATCGAATCGTTGCCGTTCCTGGAAGCCATCCGCCAGATCCGCACCGAGCGCGGGCCGGGCAAGGCGGTGTTCATGCACCTGACGCTGGTGCCGTACATCGCCGCGGCGGGAGAGCTCAAGACCAAGCCCACCCAGCATTCCGTGAAGGAGCTGCGCTCGATTGGTATCCAGCCGGACATCCTGCTTTGCCGCAGCGAGCAGCCCTTGCCTGACAGCGAGCGGCGCAAGATCGCCCTGTTCACCAACGTGCAGGAGCGCGCGGTGATCTCCTGCGTGGACGTCGACAACATCTACAAGCTGCCGCTCTGGCTGCACGCGCAGAAGCTCGACGAGATCG
>JBAZBG010000061.1:5400-9127 GCA_041671585.1 Arenimonas sp.
GACAGCGAGCGGCGCAAGATCGCCCTGTTCACCAACGTGCAGGAGCGCGCGGTGATCTCCTGCGTGGACGTCGACAACATCTACAAGCTGCCGCTCTGGCTGCACGCGCAGAAGCTCGACGAGATCGTGGTCGAATACCTGCAGCTCGACGACAAGATCGGCCCGGCCGACCTGTCCGAATGGGAAGCCGTGGTCGACGCAAGCGAGCATCCGGTCGACGAAGTCACCGTCGCCGTGGTCGGCAAGTACGTCGACCACCAGGATGCCTACAAGTCCCTGTCCGAGGCCTTGCGCCATGGCGGTATCCGCCAACGCACCAAGGTGCGCCTGAAGTGGATGGAGTCGGAACAAGTCGAAAGCGAGGGCGCCGAGGCCCTGGCTGGCGTCGATGCCATCCTGGTGCCGGGCGGTTTCGGCGATCGTGGCTTTGAAGGCAAAGTGCTGACCGCGCAGCATGCGCGCGAAAACAATATCCCGTACTTCGGAATCTGCTACGGCATGCAGGCGGCGGTGGTCGATGTCGCGCGTCATCTCGCCGGTCTCCCGGGCGCCAATACCACCGAGAACGATCGCAATTGTTCCGACCCGGTGATTGCCCTGATCACCGAATGGCGCACGGCCAGCGGCGAAGTCGAAAGGCGTACGGAAGACTCGGATCTGGGCGGTACCATGCGCCTGGGCTTGCAGGAATGCCGGCTGAAGCCGGGCACCAAGGCGCGCGAGATGTACGGCAAGGATGTGGTCGCCGAACGCCATCGCCATCGCTACGAGTTCAACAACCGCTACCGCGTGCAGCTCGAGGAAGCCGGCCTGGTGATCTCGGCCAAGTCGATGGACGACCTGCTGGTGGAGATGGTCGAACTGCCGAACCATCCCTGGTTCGTCGCCTGCCAGGCGCACCCGGAATTCCTGTCGACGCCGCGCGACGGCCACCCCTTGTTCATCGGCTTCATCCGCGCCGCCCGCGAATACAAAGCGTCCCGTAGGAGCGGTTTCAGCCGCGAAACCGGTGCCCGGGTGCTTCCAGGAATCGCGGCTGAAGCCGCTCCTACAACCGCTCCTACAAGGGCGGCGCAATGAAGCTGTGCGGGTTTGAGGTTGGGCTGGAGCATCCGTTCTTCCTGATTGCCGGGCCGTGCGTGATCGAGTCGATGCAGTTGCAGCTCGATGTCGCCGGCCAGCTGAAGGAAATCACCGGCAAGCTCGGCATTCCCTTCATCTTCAAATCCAGTTTCGACAAGGCCAATCGCACCTCGGGTACCAGCTTTCGCGGCCCGGGCCTGGCTGAAGGCTTGAAAGTGCTGGCCGAAGTGAAGCGCCAATTCGGCGTGCCGGTGTTGACCGACGTGCACGAGTACACGCCACTCGATGAAGTGACCAGCGTGGTCGATGTGCTGCAGACGCCCGCGTTCCTGTGCCGGCAGACCGATTTCATCCACAAGGTCGCCAGCGCCGGCAAGCCGGTCAACATCAAGAAAGGCCAGTTCCTGTCGCCGTGGGAAATGAAGCACGTGGCCGCCAAGGCGCTGGCCACCGGCAACGATCAGATCATGGTTTGCGAGCGCGGCGCCAGCTTCGGCTACAACAACCTGGTCTCCGACATGCGCAGCCTGTCGGTGATGCGCGACACCGGTTGCCCGGTGGTGTTCGACGCCACGCACTCAGTGCAACTGCCCGGCGGCATGGACGGCAAGAGCGGCGGCCAGCGCGAATTCGTGCCGGTGCTCGCGCGCGCCGCCATGGCGGTCGGCATCGCCGGCATTTTCATGGAGACGCATCCGGATCCGGACAAGGCGCTCTCCGACGGGCCCAATGCCTGGCCGCTCGGCAAGATGGCGGCGCTGCTGGAAACGCTGATGGCGCTCGATCAGATCACCAAGAAGAACGGCTTTCTCGAATCCGCCTAACCAAACGAAGATCACATGACCACAATCAGCAAGATCCACGCCCGCGAAATTCTCGACAGTCGCGGCAATCCCACCCTTGAAGCCGAAGTCACGCTGGGCAGCGGCCATGTCGGTCGCGCCGCCGTTCCATCCGGAGCATCCACGGGATCGAAGGAAGCGGTCGAACTGCGCGACGGCGACAAGACCCGTTACCAGGGCAAGGGCGTCAAGAAAGCCGTGGGCAACGTCAACACCACGATCGCGGACGCGCTGAAGGGCTTCGATGCCGCCGACCAGAAAGGCCTCGATACGCGTCTGATCAACCTGGACGGCACCGAGAACAAGGGCCGCCTCGGCGCCAACGCGCTGCTTGGGGTGTCGCTGGCCAATGCCCACGCCGTCGCCGCGTCGAAGAAGCTGCCGCTCTGGGCGCACCTGGCCGGCGATCACGCTGCGGTGCTGCCGGTGCCGATGATGAACATCATCAATGGCGGCGCGCATGCCGACAACAACGTCGACATGCAGGAATTCATGGTGCTGCCGGTCGGCTTCGACAGCTTCGCCGAATCGCTGCGAGCCGGCACCGAGATTTTTCATTCCCTCAAGTCGGTGCTCAAGGGCCGCGGCCTGAGCACGTCGGTCGGTGACGAAGGCGGTTTCGCGCCGGACCTGCGCTCCAACGAAGAAGCGCTGGAAACCATCCTTGAAGCAATCGGCAAGGCCGGCTACGCCGCCGGCGAAGACATCTTGCTCGGTCTGGATGTTGCGAGCACCGAATTCTACGAGAACGGCAAATACAACCTGGTCGGCGAAGGCAAGCGCCTGAGCTCGGAACAGTTCGTCGATTTCCTCGCCGGCTGGGCGGCGCAGTATCCGATCATCACCATCGAAGACGGCATGGCCGAAAACGACTGGCACGGCTGGAAGCTGTTGACCGATAAACTCGGCGGCACGACACAGTTGGTCGGCGACGATCTGTTCGTCACCAACCCGAAGATCTTCCGCGAAGGCATCGACAAGCAGGTCGCGAATGCGATCCTGATCAAGGTCAACCAGATCGGCACGCTGACCGAAACCCTGGAAGCGATTGCGATGGCCGAAACCAATCGTTACGCGGCCATCGTCTCGCATCGCTCTGGCGAGACCGAAGACACCACGATCGCCGACATTGCGGTTGCCACCACCGCCACGCAGATCAAGACCGGCTCCTTGTGCCGTTCCGATCGCGTCGCCAAGTACAACCAGTTGCTGCGGATCGAAGAAGCCCTGGGCAGCAAGGCGCGCTACGCCGGGCGCGATGCGTTCGTGAGCCTCAAGCGCTGAAGTGAGCAGCATCGCGCGCCGCTGGTGGCCGGTCCTCGCCTTGCTGCTGATCCTGCTGGCATTGCAGGCCAAGCTCTGGCTCGGCGAAGGCGGCTGGCGCGAAGCGAAAGCCTTGCAGCAGACGGTCGACGAACAGCGTGCGGAGAACGCGAAGTTGCAGCAACGCAATGACGCCTTGTCGGCCGAGGTGGAAGACCTCAAGTCGGGCGAGACGGCGGTGGAAGAGCGGGCGCGCAGCGAGTTGGGCATGATCAAGCCCGGCGAGACTTTCTATCGCGTGGTCGAACCGCATGCGCCCGCCAAGCTCGCGGATGACACCGACGACGCGGACTCCGGGCAATGACCTGGGCCATCATGCCGGCCGCTGGTCGTGGCGCACGCTTCGGCAGCGATACGCCCAAGCAGTACCTGTCGGTTGCCGGTCGCACCTTGATCGAGCACAGCCTGCGTGCCTTGCTCGGGCATCCGGACGTGGACGGCGTGATGGTGGCCTTGTCGCCCGACGATCCGTATTGGGC
>JBAZBG010000062.1:0-9104 GCA_041671585.1 Arenimonas sp.
TCGCTGCGCGGCGCGAAACTGGGCGTGAACAGCACCCGGGTAGGATCCAGGCCGGGAAACAGCCCGAACAAGTAGTCGAGTTCGGCTTGCGACACGCACTCGAAACCGAAACCCTCGGCATTGAGCGCGCGCAGGATCTGCGCATTGGAATTGGCCTTCAGGGCATAGAAGCAGCGATCGACCGCGCCAACCGCAGCCAATGCGCGCGCCCGCTCGCGCACGGTCGGCAGGTGGTAAACATAGCGCGGCGTGCTCTTGGCGGCACTGGCCAGCAGCGCTTCGCGTTCACGCTGCCACCACGGCGCCGCGCGCTGCCTGCCCGCAGCCTCGTCGAGCTGGCGCCAACTGGGACCGAACACTTCCGATTCGTCCACCGGCATCGCACCGGAGTGGATCAATAGTTCGTGCAGGCGCGGCATCAGGCCTTCGGCCAGCGCTTCGTCGACCACGAAAGTCAGGTTCAGGTCGTTGGAGCTTTGCGAAATCAGATGCACGCGTTCGCGGCCGAACTCGCTCCAGACGTCGGTCAATTTGTGCAGCAACGAACGCATGCCCCGCCCGACCAGCGTGACCGCGCTGCAGGGCGTGATCACCTTGACGCGGCAGACTACGGCAAGATCCGCGCACAGCGCGTCGAGCACATTGGAATTGACCAGGTTGTCGGACGGATCCAGCGACACAGTGACGTTGGCTTCCGACGAACCGATCAGGTCGATCGACAGGCCGCGCCGCTTGAAGCGTTCGAACACATCGGCCAGGAAGCCGACCTGCTGCCACATGCCGATGGTTTCCATCGACACCAGCACGATGCCGCGGCGGGAGCTGATCGCCTTGACGCCTGGCAAGGTGGCTGCGCGATGGTCGATCACCGTGCCGACCATCTGCGGGCGCTCGGTGTCGCGGATCCAGATCGGCACGCGCGCCTCGCGGCAGGGGTGGATGCAGCGCGGATGCAGCACCTTGGCGCCGGTACTGGCGATTTCCTGCGCTTCCTCGTAGTCCAGCCGCGCCAGCAGGCGCGCATCCGGAACCAGGCGCGGATTGGCGGTGAACATACCGGGCACGTCGGTCCAGATTTCGACCCGGCGCGCCTGCAGCAAAGCGCCGAAGTAAGCCGCGGACGTGTCCGAACCGCCGCGCCCGAGGATGGCCGTGCCGCCGTCCGGACTGCGGGCGATGAATCCCTGGGTGATCAACAGGCGCCCATTGCCGTCAAAGCGCGAGCGCAATTCGGCGTCGCCCTGGTAGCGGCAAGACACCGACAGGCGTTGCGACCATTCGTTCTGGTTGGGCAAGGCCTCCGCCTGCAGCCAGTCGCGGGCGTCAAGCCAGTCGACCGCGAGCCCCTGGGTGCGCAGGTAGGCTACGCCCAGCGTCGAGGACAGCAGTTCGCCCTGCGCCAACACTTCTGCCGCCCACGCCAAACCATCGGCAGCGCGACGGGCGTCGCTGCCCAGGGCGCTGAGTTCGGCCAGTTGCGCTTCCAGCACGGTGGCTTCGACCTGCAGTTCCGCGCAGAAACTCACGTGCCGCTGGACCAGGGCCTGGATGCGAATCGCGACCGCATCGGCGTCCTCGCGCTGGTCGATGATCGCCTGCAGCTCGTTGGTGACCCCGGAAAGGGCCGACACCACGACCAGCACGCGCGCCTGGTGCTCGTCTGCGCGCTCGCGCATGAGCCGGCCGATGATGTCCCAACGGTGGCGGCGGGAAACGCTGGTGCCGCCAAACTTCAATACGATCCAGTCATCGGCTTTCGCGATGGCAATCATGGGCAGGCGCAGCTCTTCGGCAAAGGTATGATTCGGGGACGCGATAACGCGCCAAGGAATGATAAACGATGCGACTCTCCCGCCGCTTTGTGCAGCTCGATGTTTTCGCCGACCGTCCGGGGGCCGGGAATCCGCTGGCCGTGGTCATCGATGCCGAGGATATCGATCCCGAGTCCATGCAGACTTTCGCCAACTGGACCAACCTGTCGGAAACCACGTTCCTGCTGCCGCCGACCAGCCCCGAGGCCAGCTACCGCGTGCGCATATTCACGCCGCAGCAGGAGCTGCCGTTCGCCGGCCATCCCAGCGTCGGCAGCGCGCATGCCGCCATCGACGCCGGCCTGGCCGTACCGCGCGACGGCCATCTGGTGCAGGAATGCGCGGCCGGCCTGCTGCCAGTGCGCGTGGATGGCGAAGGCGCGGCGCGGCGGATTTTCGTCCGTGCCCCGCGGGGCCGGGAAGTTGCGGTACCGGTCGAGTCGCGAGTCTGGAAGGATGTCCTGGACGGTCTTCGACTGGGCGCCCTGCCCGCCGTGGTCATCGACAATGGCCCGCGCTGGTGGCTGGTGGAGTTGGCCGACGAGCAGACGGTGCGAGCGATGCAACCCGAACTCGAAGCCATCGCGCGCCTGACCGAGGCCACCGACACGGTCGGCCTGGCGGTGTTTGCGCACAGTGCCCATCCCGACTATCAACTTGTCGTCCGCGCCTACTGTCCTGCCGACGGCATCCCCGAAGATCCGGTCACCGGCAGCGCCAATGCGGCGATCGCCGCCTGGCTGGAGCAAAACAATGCGCTGCGCGCGCGCCACTACACGGCCAGCCAGGGCCGCGAGATCGGCCGCGACGGTCGCGTGCGGGTGGAGGTCGACGACTCGGGCGCGGTCTGGATCGGCGGACAAACGCAGACCGTCGTACAGGGGACACTCGATTGGTAAGCACCGCGACGGCGCATCCGTTTTTCCAGGTCGACGTTTTTTCCGTTCGCGCCGGCATGGGCAACCCCCTGGCGGTGGTGTTCGACGCCGAAGATCTGGACGACACGCAGATGCAGGCGATCGCCAACTGGACCAACCTGGCGGAAACCACGTTCGTGCTGCCGCCGAGCACGCGCGAAGCGCATTATCGCGTGCGCATTTTCACCACCCAGCGCGAGATTGCCTTTGCCGGGCATCCCAGTATCGGTACGGCGCACGCGGCGCTCGCCGCCGGACGGGTGACGCCGACGGCCGGCGCGCTGGTGCAGGAATGCCAGGCGGGCTTGCTGCCGGTACAGGTCGACGAGCGCGATGGCAGCACGACGTTATCGGTGCGGGTGCCGAGGTCGCGGATCGTCCGGTATGCGGGAGCGGAGGACGAGTTGGTACGGCGATGCTTGGTGGGCCGCAAACTTGGGAGCATCGCACCCGTTCTGGTCGAAGGCGGCCGCCGCTGGTGGCTGGCCGAGTTGGCCGATGCATCCGAAGTGCGCGGCATGCAACCCGATATCGACGCCATCCGTGAACTGGCGGCGCAATCGCACAGCCTTGGACTATGCGTGTTCGCGCGTAGCGCCGGTCGCGGCCACGATTTGGTCGTGCGCGCATTTCCGCTCGGTGTCGGCATCATCGAGGATCCCGCGTCCGGCGCCGCCAACGCGGCAATCGCGGCGTTTCTTGATGAAGCCGGGGCGCTGGCTGGCTTGGGCGATGCCTACGTGGTCAGCCAAGGTCGGGAAATGGCCCGCGACTCACAACTGCAGTTGCGCATCGATGCCGACCGCCACGTCTGGGTCGGCGGCCAATGCCAAACGGTCATACGCGGACAACTTCACTGGTAAAGCAGAAGGGGCCTTCCGGCCCCTTCTGGTTCACGGGTTGCATCGAATCAACGGCGATAGGCGACGCCGTCATCCTGCGGCCGTACGTCGACGATCACTCGCATGGTGCGGCCCGGACGATACCTGGTGAAGGCGTGGTAGGTCTGGCCGGCATAACGATAGGTCACGTCGTAGCCGCTGACATCGCGGCGGTTGCCATAGCCACTGTCTTCGACGGTGCGGCAGCGGCGAACGACACCCGAGCTATCGCGGTACTGGTCGTAAGCGTCGTGGTTGCGGTCGATGTTATTGCCGATGGCGCCACCGATGACCGCGCCGCCGATGGTCGCCGCTTTCCTGCCATCGCCCTTGCCGACCTGGTTGCCCAGGGCGCCGCCGATGATTGCGCCGATGATGGTGCCGTTGGCATTGCTATCGGTACCGCGATACTCGCCACGGTACAGGCGACCATCGCTGTCACGGTAGTAGCCGCCGTCGTAACGGTCGTACTGCTCGTTCCAGCATTCCTGACGCTGGTAGGAGCCATAGCGGTCATACCGCGGAATCGCACGAATCACGGTTGCCACATCGCGGCGCGGCGTGGAGCGGGAGTCGCGGTCGTAGCGGGAGTCGTTGCCATAATCCTGGGCTGAGACGGCGCCGCCGGCAACAGCGGAAAGGGCCAAAGCAAGAACACTTACTGCGATACGTTTCATGAGGAAGACTCCAAACGCCGGATTGGCGCGTGAGTAACCTTACGAAGCGACGCCTAACCGCAGCCTTAACTCCGGTGAATAGCTGAATGTTGTTCAGCCTGGCGACAGTCAGGCGATCAGACTCGCTTCCATCGTCACCGGGATGGCCAGGGCACGCGAGATCACACAGTTTTTCTTGGCGTTGTCGGCAATGGCGGCGAATTCTTCGGCGCTCACGCCCGGTACGCTGGCCGACACGATGAGGTTGACGCCCACGGCACTCGGGCCCGCCGCGCCCGTTTCCATCATCACTTCCGCGCGCGTGTCGATGCGCTTCGCCACGTGGCCGGCGTTGCCGAGCATGAAACCCAGGGCCATGCTGAAGCACCCCGCATGCGCGGCGGCCAGCAGTTCTTCGGGATTAGTGCCTTTCTCTTCGCCGAAGCGAGTGTTGAACGAGTAATTCTGCTCCGCGAACAGCCCGCTCTGCGGTGTGCTCATGGCGCCTCTGCCAGTCTTCAGGTCGCCTTCCCAGTGGGCAGTGGCATAACGTTTAAAGCCCATGTCGCTCTCCATGCTCGGCTGCCGAAAGACCATTATGCCTCGCTGGAAAGCGCCGCGAATACCGGCTTGACCCCAACCGGCAGCGGTGAAAGGCTAGGCATGCCCGGCCCAACCGGGCAGCTCGCCATGACCGACGCGCGGTTGCACTCGATGCGACCCAAGGCCGCGCTCCCGCGCCGCCGACCATGACGCCCTCAGCGCCTGAACCAAGGAGAGGTCGTTATGTCGTACAGCACTGCACAAATCCGAAATGTGGCCCTGGCAGGCCACTCGAGCGCCGGCAAAACCACACTGTTCGAAGCCCTGCTGCATGCCGGTGGCGCACTCCAGACGGCAGGCAGCATCGAGCGCGGCACCACGGTGTCGGATTTCGACCCGATGGAAAAAACCCGGCAACACTCGCTCAACACCGCAATCGCCTCCACCGACCACGGCGGCATCCACGTCAACCTGATCGACACGCCCGGTTTTCCCGATTTCCGCGGGCCGACGCTGTCGGCATTCTCCGCCGTCGAAACCGTCTGCGTGGTTGTCGACGCCGGCCACGGTGTCGAGTACGGCACCCGGCGCATGATGGATACCGCCAAGGCGCGCGGCTTGTGCCGGGTGATCGTGGTCAACAAGATCGACACCGGCACCGGCACGCTCGGCGCGCTGATCGCGCAACTGCGCAACACCTTCGGCCCGGAATGCCTGCCGATCAACCTGCCGGCTGGCAATGGCAGCGCCGTTGTCCATTGCTTCTTCAACCCGACCGGGGAAAGCGATGTCGAGGACGTGGCCAGCGCGCACCAGCGAATCATCGACCAGGTGGTGGAGATCAACGAGTCGGTGATGGGCCGCTACCTCGAAGAGGGCGAGGCCGGGCTGTCCGGTCCGGAATTGCACGACGCGTTCGAGCAATGCCTGCGCGAGAGCCACCTGGTGCCGATCTGCTTTGTCTCTGCGCGCACCGGCGCCGGCGTCAAGGAGCTGCTGGACCTGGCGGAAAGACTGTTCCCCAGCCCGCTGGAGGGCAACCCGCCGATGTTCGTCAAGGGCAGCGGCGCCGAAGCCCGGGAGCTCACCCTCACACCCGATCCCGGGGCGCACGTCATCGCCGATGTGTTCAAGATCGTCAACGACCCCTTCGTCGGCAAGCTCAGCGTGTTCCGAATTTTCCAGGGCAGCGTGCGCAAGGACACGCAGCTGTTCATCGACGATGGCAAGAAACCGTTCAAGGTCGGCCACCTGTTCAAGCTCAAAGGCAAAGACCACATCGAAATCGAAACGGCAATCGCCGGCGACATTGCGGCAGTGGCGAAGATCGAGGAAATCCACTTCGACGCCGTGTTGCACGATTCCCACGACGAGGACCAGATCCATCTGAAGCCGCTGGATTTTCCCAAGCCGATGTTCGGCCTGGCGATCGAGGCGGCCACCCGCGGCCAGGAGCAGAAACTGGCCACTGCCTTGCACAAGCTGGCGGAGGAAGATCCCGGATTTTCGGTGGAACACAATCCGGAGCTCAACGAGACCGTAGTGCGCGGCCTGGGCGAACTGCATCTGCGGGTGATGATCGAACGCATGAAGGAACGCTATGGCGTCGACGTGAAGACGCGACCGCCGCGCATCGCCTATCGCGAGACGATCGGCGCGAAGGCCGAAGGACATCACCGGCACAAGAAGCAAACCGGCGGCGCCGGCCAGTTCGGCGAGGTCTTCCTCAAGATCGAGCCACTGGAGCGCGGCGCCGGCTTCGAGTTCGTCGACGCGGTCAAGGGCGGCACCATCCCCGGCCAGTTCATTCCGGCGGTGGAAAAAGGCGTGCGCCAAGTGCTGCATGGCGGCGCGATCGCCGGGTATCAGTTACAGGACGTGCGCGTGATCGTCTTCGACGGCAAGTTTCACCCGGTCGATTCCAAGGAAGTCGCCTTCGTCGCCGCTGGCAAGAAGGCGTTTCTCGACGCGATCACCAAGGCGCGACCGCAGGTGCTCGAACCGATCGTGCACCTGGCCGTGACCGCGCCGGAAACCCACATGGGCGACATCACCGGCGGCCTGGCCTCCAAGCGCGCGAGGATCAATGGCACCGACTCAACGCGCGACGGCGAGATCCTGATCAAGGCCCAGGTGCCCTTGTCGGAGCTGAAGGACTACGCGGCCGAGCTCAAGGGCGCGACGGCAGGGCGCGGACGTTATGACCTGGAGTTCAGTCATTACGAGCCGGTGCCGGCGCCGGTGCAGAAGCAGTTGGTGGAGGCGTATAAGCCGCGGCATGAGGAGGAGTGAGATGGGGGTGGGTCGGAAAATCGCGGCTGAAGCCGCTCCTACGGGGGCGCGGGTGGTGGTGCGGTTGGAGGACATTCCCAATGTCGGGCCGTCGATCGCGGACGACTTGCGCGCGCTCGATATCTTCGAGCCGCGCCAGTTGATCGGCAAGGATCCCTATGTGTTGTACCGGCGGATGACCGAGATCACCGGGATCGTCCACGATCCCTGCCTATGCGACACCTTTATCGCCGCGGTGCGCTTCATGGAAGGCGGTCCGCCGCGGCCGTGGTGGTACTACACGGCCGAGCGCAAGGCGCAGTTGCAGAAGCCCTAACGGCGCCTGGCTTTCGACTTGCTCGCAGCCTTGGGCTTGCGCTTTGGCTGCAGCATGGTGCCGGTGCAATTGGCGGCGCCGCAGTGGCAGGCCCACAGTTTCTTCAGGCGCGGCGTATGCGCCTCGCCCAGCACGATGCCGTAGTTGTAGGAGAGTTCTTCGCCCGGCTTGATCGCCCGCATGGCCTCGATGAAAACCGCGTCCTTGGCCGGATCGCCGTTCTCGTCTTCAACCAGGACCGCTTCGCAGTTCGGATCGCAGCTGTGGTTGATCCAGCGCGCGGCATTACCGTCGATGTTGGCATCGATGACATAGGTGTCGTTCAAGGTGAACAGGAAGGTGTGGCCGGTGTCGACATCGTCGGCGTACACCCGGTCCACTTCCTGGTGGGTGCGATGGCGGCCCTTGTACTCGATCAGGCGGGTGCCTTTCTTGATTGGCGCAGTGGCGAAGACGCCATTGCCATGGATGTTCGAACGGCGCGTTGCGATATTTGCGGGCATTGGCTGTAGCGCGTGGAGGGAAGGGCCTATTGTCGCGCACCTTGGCGCCGGATGTCGGCCCGGGGCACGCTGGTCCAAAAAAAACAGGCCCGGATTGCGCCGGGCCTGTTCTCGACTACGTTGCAGGCAGGATCAGAAACCGCTCACGTCAAGACGTCCGCCGGTGACCGTCTTGCCGGTGAGTGAAGCCGTGGGCGTGGACTGGTTGAGAATCGCCGCCTTGATTGCGGCAGCCGAGGCAGCCGGGTTCAACGACTTGAACAGCGCGACCGCGCCGGTGACGTGCGGGGTGGCCATCGAGGTGCCGCTGTAGCTTGCGTAGCTGGAGATAATCAGGCCCTTCGAGCTTTTCGGCACGCTGGAATAGATTGCCGAACCCGGTGCACCCAGATCGACGGTGGTCAGGCCGTATTGCGAATAGCTGGCCAGCGTTCCGTTCGAAGCCAGGGCAGCGACTGCGATCACGTTGTCGGCTGCATAGTTCGATGGATAGCTGGCGGTGGCGTCGTTGTCCGCGCCGCTGTTGCCGGCTGCCGCGATGAACAGGATGTCAGCCGCATTCGCGCGGTTGATGGCATCCAGCAGGCCCTGCGAGAATCCGCCGCCGCCCCAGGAGTTGTTGGTGGCAGCGATGTTCAGGCCATGGTCGAGCTTGAGGTCGGTGAGGTAGTCCACCGCCAGGATGGCGTTGGCGGTGGTGCCGCCGCGGCGACCGAGGAACTTGGCGCTGATCAGCTTGACGCCGGACCAGCAGACGCCGGCGACGCCTTTGCCATTGCCGCCATGGCCGGCGATGGTGCCGGAGACGTGGGTGCCGTGATCGTCGGTGGCGCCATCGAAGGTCGAGTTGTCGCCGCCGTCGAAGTCCCAGCCGTGCACGTCGTCGACGTAGCCATTGCCATCGTTGTCGACGCCGTCAGCGGCATCGAAGGGGTTGATCCAGGCGTTGGCGGCAATGTCTTCATGGTCGTACATGAAGCCTTCGTCGATGATGCCGACATACACGCCACTGCAATCGGTCTTGCCTTCGGCCCAGGCGTTGACGGCCTGCGAGCCGTAGGTGCCGGTCATACCCCAGAGCTGGCCGGAGGTGACATAGGTGTCGTTGGAAACCGACTGGTGCTGGTAAACCCAGTTCGGTTCGGCAAAATCGACGGCGCGGTCATTGCCCAGTGCGCGTACCGC
>JBAZBG010000063.1:0-8965 GCA_041671585.1 Arenimonas sp.
GCATCCCATCAGTTCCGATCCTTCACGCGCACTCCAAAACGTGATGCTTGGCTTGCGAAGTCCGTCGAGGTCCAAGGCGTGAATGCTCTCGGGCGGCGAATGTTGCGCAGCGCTCGCCAAGTGGTCTTTAAGTAGTTGGATGATGTCTTGGCTAGTCAGATCGTCAACTTCGATGTTCATGCAGATTTACCAAAATATTTTGTGGCGCCTAACGCCGTGTAGACCCCAAAGTGGGGTGTAAGGAGGATGGTCGAGTACCGACTGGCCTGCGTCAAGGCGAATTCGTACTGAATTTGCTGGCTTTTTCCTACAGTGCTCTTGGCTGCATGAGCGCAGGGTGGTCGCATACACACCTGGGGCACCCCGATATGGGAAACGGTACGGAGAAGTTGGGTGGAAAGACCCCGGTAAAGGTTAGTGGAGCCGTAAGCGCGGCGCCGCGCTTGCTTGAGCAGATTCGGGACAGGTTGCGCGTCAAACACTACAGCTTGAGGACGGAACAGGCATATCTGTACTGGGCTCGCCGGTATATTTTGGCCAACGGCAAGAGACACCCTCGGGATTTAGACGGGGTGGCGGTTGAAGGGTTTTTGACTAGGCTGGCTACGAAATCGGATGTTGCCGCAAGCACGCAGTCGCAAGCTTTGTCGGCAATCCTGTTCCTCTACCGGGAAGTTCTTGGGATCAACTTGCCATGGATGGACAATGTGGTTCGGGCCAAACCCAAGCAGCGGGTGCCAGTGGTCCTTTCCGTGCCGGAGGTGGCAAGACTGCTGCAACATATGTCAGGTCGCGAGTGGCTGATGGCCGGTCTGCTCTATGGCTCGGGAATGCGACTTATGGAATGTGTCCGGCTTCGAATCAAGGACATTGATTTCGAGCGAAACGAGATCACTGTGCGCCAGGGCAAGGGTGGAAAGGATCGGCGCACCATGTTGCCGGGGCGCTTGCGCGATGCGCTGCAAGTCCAGAGAGCTTCGGCCAAAGCATTGCATGCCCGCGATCTGGAGGCTGGTTTCGGTGAAGTCTATCTGCCGCACCTGTTGGCGAAAAAGTACCCGAACGCTCCGCGCGAAGTTGCCTGGCAGTACATGTTTCCCGCCACGCGACGCAGCAAGGATCCGCTCGACGGTCGCGAGCGCCGCCATCACATCGACGAGAAACTATTGCAGCGCGCAGTAAAAGTGGCGCTGCGCGATGCAGGCATTGAGAAGCTGGCGAGCTGTCATACCTTGCGGCACAGTTTTGCCACTCACCTGTTGGAGAATGGCTACGACATCCGTACCGTTCAAGAGCTGCTCGGGCACAGGGACGTCAGCACCACCCAGATATATACCCACGTTCTGAACCGGGGCGGAAACGCCGTACTCAGTCCATTGGACAAAGTGATGGAGCCATTGCTGGCATGGCTGGGCCAAGCGGCGTGAAATTCACAAGCCGGTTTGGTCGCTCCGGCACAAGTGAATCAATCCATCGCCACCGCATGCGCATGTTCGCGGGTGGCCGCGAATGTCAGGTCCGGCCAACGCTCCTGCGTGAGCTGCAGGTTGACGCGGGTCGGGGCGAGATAGACGAGTTCGCCGGCGGCGTCGATGGACAGGTTGGTGGCGGCTTTCTCGCGGAACTCCTCCAGCTTCCTGGCGCTGCCGCGGACCCATCGGGCGACGGAGACGCCGACCGGTTCGAACGTGGCGTCGACGCTGTATTCGTCCTTCAGCCGATAGGCGACGACGTCGAACTGCAGGGTGCCAACGGCGCCGAGAACAAGGTCGTTGCTCATCATCGGGCGGAAGAACTGGGTGGCGCCTTCCTCCGATAGCTGGGCCAGGCCTTTCTGCAGTTGCTTGAGCTTCAGTGGGTCGCGCAGGCGGGCGCGACGGAACAGTTCCGGGGCGAAATTCGGGATACCGGTAAAGCTCAGTTTCTCGCCACTGGTGAAGGTGTCGCCGATGGAAATGGTGCCGTGGTTGTGCAAGCCGATGACGTCGCCCGGGTAGGCGGTTTCGACGATTTCGCGGTCGCTGGCCATGAAGGTCAATGCGTTGGCCAACTTCTGTTCCTTGCCGGTGCGTACGTGGAACGCCTTCATCCCGGCGTCGAAGCGGCCGGAACACACGCGCAGGAAGGCGACGCGGTCGCGGTGCATCGGGTCCATGTTGGCCTGGATCTTGAAGACGAAGCCGGAAAACGCTTCCTCTTCC
This sequence comes from Arenimonas sp., assembly GCA_041671585.1. Classification (GTDB taxonomy): domain Bacteria; phylum Pseudomonadota; class Gammaproteobacteria; order Xanthomonadales; family Xanthomonadaceae; genus Arenimonas. The sequence goes on from JBAZBG010000063.1 coordinate 2,202, forward strand.
GGTGCGATCTCGCGCGTGGTGGTTGCGCGCGGTCGCGGTGACGGGGCGTGTTCGACGAAGAAATCGAGCAGGAGCTGCACGCCGAAGTTGTTGACGGCGGACCCGAAAAACACCGGCGTTTGTTGCCCGGCCAGGTATTTCTGCAGGTCGAATGGATGCGAGGCGCCGTGCACGAGTTCCAGTTCGTCGCGCAATTCGTGCAGCATGTCGGCGCCGATCCGCGCTTCCAGTTGCGGGTCGTCGATCGAGGCGAAGATGGTCGAGTCCTGGCGGGTGAAGTTGCGACCCGGTTCGAACAGATGGATCTCGCCGGTCAACAGGTGCACGACACCCTTCAGGCGCGAGCCCATGCCGACCGGCCACAGGATCGGCGCGCACTGGATGCCGAGCACGGATTCGACTTCGTCGAGCAGGTCGATGGGTGAGCGGCCTTCGCGATCGAGCTTGTTGATGAAGGTCATGATCGGTGTGTCGCGCAGGCGGCACACTTCCATCAGTTTGATCGTGCGTTCTTCGACGCCCTTGGCGCAGTCGATCACCATCAGTGCGGAATCGACGGCCGTCAGCACACGGTAGGTGTCCTCGGAAAAATCGGCGTGGCCCGGCGTGTCCAGCAGGTTGACGATGCGGCCCTCGTACGGGAACTGCATGACGCTGGAGGTCACCGAAATGCCGCGCTCCTTCTCCATCGCCATCCAGTCGGACGTGGCGTGCCGCGCGGCCTTGCGCGATTTCACCGAGCCGGCCATCTGGATCGCGCCGCCGAACAGCAGCAGTTTTTCGGTCAGCGTGGTTTTGCCCGCATCGGGATGCGAGATGATGGCAAAGGTGCGGCGGCGGCGGGTTTCGCGCAGTTGTTCAGACATGGTGAGGCGCCGCGGCGAGGCGGCGCAGTCATTGGAGGATGGGCAAAATTATAGCAGGTAGGCCTTCCCGCGGTTCCCGCCGGCGTAGGAGCGGCTTCAGCCGCGAAGTGTGTGAGCTGCGCCCGTAGGAGCGGCTTCAGCCGCGAAGTGTGTGTGAGCTGCGGCCGTAGGAGCGGCTTCAGCCGCGAAGGGGTGTGGGAGGGATTCGCGGCTGAAGCCGCTCCTACGGTGCGGGCCGGTAGGCTATTTTCTGGGCAGGGGCAGGAAGCCCTGGTCGCCGACCATGCGAAATGGCACGGAGACCAGGCGCATGCCGCGGTTGACCTGCAGGACGAAATGCAGGTGTGGACCGCTGGTGAAGCCGGTGTTCCCGCTGATCGCGATCTGCTGGCCGAGGGTGACGCGCTGTCCGACGCGGACGTAGACGCCGTTTTCCTTCAGATGTGCGTAGACGGCCATGCTGCCGTCGTCGTGCAGGACGCGCACGAGGTTGGCGCGCTCGGCGAATTTTCGCTGATTCAGGCCGGCGCGGTCGAAGCCGGATTCCACCTGCATGACGACCCCATCGCGTGCGGCCAGGATCGGCATGCCCTCGCTGATGATCAGGTCGACGGCGTAGCGGTTCTGTTCGTCGGTGTGGGAGAAGCCGCCATGGAAGCTCTGACCCAGCTGCCATCCGCTGTTTTCGTCCACGGGCAAGGCGTAGACGACGTCGTCGGGCATGGCGCGCGGATCGCCCGGCATGGCGGTCATGCCGACGCTGTAGCTGGCGACCTGGCCGGAGGCCGATTCGATTCGGCTGATCAGCACGCGTTGCTTGGCCGGCAATATCTGCTGGACCGGCAACGTGGGCAGCGTCTGGACGTTCGAGGATTCGGTCAGGTCGACATTGATTTCCAGCGGGCCGGCGAGGCGGTTGCTGACGTAGATATCCGAGGCCTGGCCGTTGCGGACGATTTCCAGGTCGGCGAATGCGGTCGGGTCGCTCGGTGGCGCTCGCAACTCGATCCTCTTGGAATCGGGCGTGCCGCGATCGCCGTAATGCACATTTCCGTCGGCATCCACCCAGCGGTGGATCGCGACCTCGGCCACGGCCGGGCGCTCCGGGAAAGTCAGGGCAAGGCCGAGCAGGGCGAGCGAAGCAAAGCGGAAGCGGATGGGCGTCATGGCCGGGATTATGCGACACCCAGGGCAAGGCGCCGCAAGGCTGGGGCCGTCCAGGCGCCGGGAATGGGTGCCAGTTAACATATCGCTTCATCGCGATGAAAGTATTGACATGGCGTTGGGCCGAACGTAAAGTCGGCTCCGTACACCCATCAAGACCGGCAGAGGGAATGGCCCGATGACGCCGGGGCAACCAGCGATGGCCCGCCATGCAGCGCATGGCCGGCCGCTGCAAAGGTGCCAATTCCTTCGGCGGACTTCGGTCCACCGGCAGATGGGTCGCAGGCGCCGGACGCTCAGTCCGGCTGGCGATCCGTTCGGCCGATCCGCGGGCATTCGATGGATCGCCACGGAGTTGACGATGAGCCTGATCGAAGCGGACGCCGCTTTCCTGACCGACACTGCCACCGCCGTGCACGACGCTACCCATGTCGACGTGCGCGCGCAGGCGGGTCGCGATTCGTTTCGCAAGACGTTGACGCTGCGGCACGCAGGCCCGACGCAGGTGCGCCTGTCGTTCGAGTGGCAAGGGCCGGAGGATGCTCCGGTGTTGCTGGTTGCCGGCGGCATTTCCGCGCATCGTCACGTGGCGGCCTGTGCGCAATTTCCTGAAGCCGGCTGGTGGCCGCAGCAGGCAGGTCCCGGGCTGCCGCTGGACACCGCGCGCTTTCGCGTCGTCGCCATCGATTGGCTCGGTGCGGATGGCAGTCTGGACGTGGCGATCGACAGCGCCGACCAGGCCGATGCATTCGCGGCCGTGCTCGATCGGCTCGGCGTTCGCCGGATCGCGGCGTTCGTCGGTTGCTCTTATGGGGCGATGGTTGGCCTGCAATTCGCCGCGCTCTATCCGCATCGGTTGGACTGCTTGCTGGCGATCAGCGGCGGCGATCGCGCGCATCCGTACTCGAGCGCGTGGCGTGCCTTGCAGCGGCGGATCGCGACGCTCGGGCGCAGCGACGGCGGCTGCCGCGAGGCCTTGTCCCTGGCGCGGCAGTTGGCGATGCTCAGCTACCGCACGCCGGAGGAATTCGCCGAGCGCTTTGCCGCGCCGGCAGCGCTGATCGATGGCCGGATCCGTTGTGCGGCCGAAGACTACCTGGACGCCTGCGGCTCGAGCTATGTGGCGAAAACGCCGCTGACGGCTTTCCTTCGTTTGTCCGAATCGATCGATCTGCACGCGGTTGCACCGCAGGCGATCACGGTGCCAACGGTGCTGGTTGCGATCGAGGAAGATCGCCTGGTGCCGAAACAGGACCTGGTGCAGCTTGCCGAACGTCTGCCGGCGTCGCGTCGTTTGCACTTGCTGCGTTCGCGCTACGGGCATGACGCTTTCCTCAAGGAAACCCAGGCCATTGGCGCAATCATTCGCTCGACCCTGGTCGATTGCCGGGGGGAGTCGGCATGAGCGGCTTGATCTCGACATCGCGCGCCGGCGCGGCCGGACTGCACGGCGAGCCCGGCGGACACTCCACGGTGTCGGCCCTGGCGCCAGCGACACTGGCGGTGCGCGCAGGCATCGACAGCGACAACGCGCATGGTGCGGTGGTGCCGCCGATCGTGTTGTCGAGCAATTTCAGTTTTGCCGGCTTCGATCAGAAACGCCGCTACGACTACACGCGCAGCGGCAACCCCACCCGCGATCTCCTCGGCGAGGCGCTGGCGGAGCTGGAAGGCGGCGCGGGCGGCATCGTCACCGCCACCGGGATGGCGGCGATCACGCTGGTGCTGGCGCTGCTGGAGCCGGGCGACACACTGGTGGTGCCGCATGATTGCTACGGCGGCAGCTGGCGTTTGTTCAACGCGCTGGCGAAGAAGAAACACTTCGCGCTGATCACCGCCGACCTGACCGATCCGCGTGCGCTGTCCGCCGCACTGGCCGCGGCGCCGAAGATGGTCTGGATCGAGACGCCGTCGAATCCGCTCTTGCGCATCACCGACCTGCGCTTCGTCGCGGAGGCCGCGCATCGCGTTGGCGCGTTGGTGGTGGCCGACAATACCTTTTTGTCGCCGGCGCTGCAGACCCCGATTGCCCTCGGCGCCGACCTGGTCGTGCATTCGACCACCAAATACATCAACGGCCACAGCGATGTCGTCGGTGGTGCGGTGGTTGCCAAGGAGGCGGCGCTGCATGAGTCGCTGTGTTGGTGGGCCAATGCGTTGGGCCTGACCGGTAGCCCGTTCGACAGTTTTCTGACCTTGCGCGGCCTGCGCACGCTCGACGCGCGCCTGCGGGTGCATCAGGAAAACACCACGGCGCTTGCCGGGCAGCTGGCCGCGCATCCGGCGGTGACTGCCGTGCACTACCCGGGGCTGGCCACGCATCCCGGGCACGCGCTGGCGGCGCGTCAGCAATCTGGCTTCGGCGCCATGCTCAGTTTCGAGCTCGACGGCGGCGTAGCTGCGGTGCGCGCGTTTCTTGACGGCTTGCGGTGTGTGACGCTGGCCGAATCGCTGGGTGGCGTCGAGAGCCTGATCGCGCATCCGGCGACGATGACGCACGCGGCGATGAGCGCGGATGCGCGCGCCGCCGCCGGCATCGGCGAAGGGTTGCTGCGCCTGTCGGTGGGCATTGAAGCCCTGCCGGACCTGGCCGCCGACCTCCACGGCGCGCTAACCCGCGCCGCCGTCATCTGTGGGAGCGGCTTCAGCCGCGATGCGGGCGAAGCGTTCGCGGCTGGCTCTCAACAGACGGATGTCTGGTCAGGCGCTCCTACATGAGGGTTTGGCGAAGCGTTCGCGGCTGAAGCCGCTCCTACATGAGGCTACGCGTTAGCGGGTGACCAGGGCGGCGGGGATGCGGGCGAAGTATTGTTCGATCGGCTCGGGGCGGTGGATGCCGTAGCCTTGGGCGAAATCGACGCCCAGTTCGCGCAGGGAGGCGAGGATAACTTCGTTTTCGGTGTGCTCGGCGATGGTCTGCTTGTCGAGTACGTGGGCGATGTCGGTGATCGAGCGGATCACGGCCATCGACAGGGGCGAGCTTTCCAGGTCGCGCACGAAACTGCCATCGATCTTGAAATAGTCGACGTCGAGCGCGCGCAGGTAATTGAACGAACAGAAACCAGTGCCGAAGTCGTCGAGCGCGAAGCGGCAACCGAGGGCGCGCATGTCGCCGATGAAACGTTGCGCCCGCGCCAGGTCGCGCACGGCGCTGGTTTCGGTGATCTCCAGGCACAGGCGGCTGGCCGGAAAGGAACTGCTGCGCAAGCGTTCGGCGACGAAGCGGATGAAGTCTTCATCGGCCAGCGCTTCGGCCGACAAATTGATGCTGCAAGTCGCCACTTCCTCCGCCGACTGCGGATGCGCTTCCAGCCAGCTCAGCGCCATGCCGAATACTTCGCGATCGATTTTCACGCCCAGGCGGAAGCGTTCGGCCGCCGGCATGAACTGGTCGGGCTGCAGTACTTCGCCATGGCGCTCGTCGCGCATGCGCAGCAGCAATTCGAAATGGCGCTGTTGCCCAGCGCCTTTGCGCAGCGGATCGATGGTCTGCGCATAGAGTTCGAAATGGTGCTGTTCCAGTGCCTCGCGAATGCGCACCGCCCAGCGCATGGCGGTGGTGCGGTCGAGCACGTCGCCGGCCAGCACGCCGGCCATGCAGACCCGGTTGCCGCCCAGCTCCTTGGCGGTGAAACAGGCGGCGTCGGCTTGCGAGAGCAGTTCCGGGAAGTCGGCGTCGTTGGTGCGGAACGGCACCACGCCGATGCTGGCGGTGGTGGTCAGCACCTGTCCGTTCCAACCGCAGCGAAACGTTTCCACCGCGCGTACCAGGGTCTGCGCCCGTTCCCGCGCCATGGTCGGCGTGCAATTGCGCAGCAGCAAGGCGAATTCGTCGGCGCCCAGGTGGGCCAGCAGGTCGCCCTTGGGCAGGCCCGATCCGAGCACGCCGGCAATGCTGTTGATCAGCGCATCGCCGGCGACGTGGCTGGCGGTGTCGTTGACCAGCGCGAAGTTGTCCAGGTCCAGGTAGGCCAGCGCCATCGGCGGTTCGCCGGGATCCTCGAGGATGCGCCGGACCGCGGCCTCGAACGCGCTGCGGTTCGGCAGGCCGGTCAACAGGTCGGTCCGCGCCTGGCGCAGCAAGGTGCGGGTGGCGATGCGCCGCTCGTGCACGGTCAGCGCCAGGATGATCGGCAGGATCGCATGCAGGCACAGGTAGGAAAGCAGGATCGCGCTATCCAGCGGCTGCGTCGGCGGCTGGAAGCCGGCCAGCCCGAGTCCGGCCAGTGTTCCGATCAGCAGTTCGGTGAGCAGCACCGCCAGCGCGGTGCGGATAGGCTCGAAACGCAATGCGCTCCAGACCATGACCGCGAGCGGCAGGCTGCTCAGGCCGAGGGCGTACGGGCTGCTCTGGGCGCCGCCCCAGGCCATCAGCAGATAGCTGAAGACCAGCACGATGTTCCAGGCCAGTTTTTCCGGTTCCGAGCCGTAGCCATGCGTTTCCTGCAGGCCCTTGCTGGGTTGCCGGTAGCTGAGCATGAGCAAGGCCGGCATCACGCTGACGATGCCGAGCAGGTCGCCCATGAACCACTTGATCAGCGCATCGAGTACCGAGGCTTGCACGATCATGCCGGTGCTGGCCATGCCGAACACGCCGATTACGGCACTGACGGCCGCCATCAGCAAGGCGCCGCGCAGGGAGCGGAAGGCGAAGCGCGTGTCCAATTGTTCCGGTACCGGTGTGCGCAGGATCAGCCAGGCGCCGGCGAACGTGCCGGCCAGGTTGCTGAGCAG
>JBAZBG010000064.1:0-8876 GCA_041671585.1 Arenimonas sp.
AAGAAGCCGGCGGCGATGACCCCGAGCGCGGCGATCTGGGCAATCGCAAGATCAATGAAGATGATGCCGCGGGCCAACACCTGCTTACCGAGCGGGACATGCGTGGACAGCACGATCAGGCCGGCCATGCAGGCCGGGCCGAGGATACTCAGGTCGAGTCCTTCCCAGTGAATTTCCATGGCTACTTCGCCAGCCCAAGCAGTTTGTCGATGGTCGAATCGAACAGGCCGAACAGATCCTTCGACGCCGCATCGCCGCCGACGGTGAACGGCAGGCTGACTGTCGGCACGCCAGTACGCTCGGACAACCACGCGCTGGCTTTCGGGTCCTGATACGCGGCGCGGACGATGGCCAGAGTGTTTGAACTCTTGGCGGTCGCAACCAGGCTGGCGAGATGCGAGCTGGTCGGTGGCACGCCGGGCTTTGGTTCAAGCGCGCCGATTTCCTTCATGCCCAGCCAGCGCGAGAGATAGATCCAGCTGTCATGGTGCACGACGATATTGCGGCCCTTGAGCGGCGCGGCCTTGGCTTCCCAGGTCTTGATGGCCGCGTTCCAGCGGGTGCTGAAGGCGGCAAGGCGCTGTTGATAGACGCTGGCGTTGCCGGGATCGAGCTGCACCAGGCGCGCATCCAGCGCCTTGGCCACGGTCAACACGCGGTAGGGATCCAGGTGCACATGCGGATTGCCCTGCGGGTGCACATCGCCGGCGGCGCGATCCAGGCGCGCCGGCTTCTGCAAGGTGCTTACCTGACTGGCAGCAAAGAAGACACCGGCGCCGCTGGCGACTTTCTGGTTGCCGGATTGCCGGATCAGTTGCGGCAGCCAGCCGACTTCAAGATCGGCGCCCGCGCAAACGATCAGGTCGGCGCGCCGCATCTTCGCGATCAGGCTCGGCTTGGCTTCGATCTGGTGCACGTCCTGCAAGGGCGAGGTGGCGATATCGACATCGGCCAGGTCCCCAGCCAGCTCTTTCGCCAGCGCACCCCACTCCTGTTCGCACGCGAACACCTTGAGTTTCGCCTGCGCCGGGGCGGCGCTCATCGCGGCCAACAGCAGCGCGGAGAGAAATAGTGGTTTCATGCCGCAGTCCTCAAAATTTGTGCGCGCCGTGGGCGCCCATGTTGACCTGGTATTGCAGTGTCACCGCGTCGTCGGTGTCGGACGCGTTGGGCTGGTCATGGCTGTACTGTAGGCGGATCAGGCTGAACTCGCTGTTGAGCCAGGTCAACATGACGCTATGACGCTTCGGATCGTAGTTGCTCGCGTACGGTCCATTGTCGTCGGCCCACAGTCGGTCGTAGCGGTAGCCGGTTTCCCATTGACGATTGATTCGGTAGACGCCCTCCACATAGGCGCCGCTGCGCTTGCCGTTCCAGAGCTGGTCGAGAAGGGGATCGACCGGGTCGATGTACTGGCCGTCGCGGTCGTCCAGGAAGTATTCGGCGCGGATGGTCACGCCGCCATCCTTGAAGTTCCCTCCCGGGGCCCACTTCCAGGTGGCATCGGCGACGTAGAGCGTGTTGTCGCCAACGAAACCATCTTCGCCGCCCTCTGTCCTCGACTTTAGCGCCGCGACGCCCGCCAGCCAGGAATTCTCGATGCCGACGTCGCCGCCGATATGGGCGAACAGCGTCTTCACGCCAGCGCCAGCGTGCCCGGCGCCACCGCTGGGGAAATTTTGTCCACGAAGAATTTCGCCGCCGACCTCGATGAACAGGTCGGTCGGCGCAACCCAGCGAAGTTGCAGGCCGTCGTCGCCGTATTGGTTGCCAAGGAAAGCCTGATAGGCGAGCGGGCGATCGGAAAATTTGTCCGAGTGCGCGTGATGGCTGTTGAGATAACCGATGTTGGAAAAAAACCGACCGGCGCGCAGCGTGAATCCGGCGGGCAGGGCAGTGGTGTCGATGTAGGCTTCTTCGATTCCCAGCTCGGTTGCGCCGTCTTCACTGCCAACCGCCAGTGTCAGCTGGCCATAGAACTTTTCGTCGATGTTGGCGGCGAGGGAAATTTCGCTCTCGCCCAGGGAAAAGCCTTTCGCCGATGGCGCACCTTCGCCGACCAGTGGAAAGCCGCTGCGCTGGTAGGTGTCGGGGTCAAGCGAATGCCCGGTGTAGCTGCCGTTGAGAACGACGCTGATCGCCGGATTGAAGGCGTTGCCGTTCGCGCCTCCGGCGGCCGCGGGTTCTGTTGGCTCGGAGGCAACCGCGATCTCCGTCGGGGCCGCAGCTTTCATTGCTTCCATTTCAGCGCGGGTCGCCTCCAGCGCTGCCGTAGCGGCCGCGGCCTGCTCGCGCATCGCTTCGGCGTTGGCTTCGAGTGCCTTGATTCGTGCTTCCAGCGCATCGATCCGGGATTGCGCCGGGGGCGCTGCGGCATTGACGGGCGAGACTGCGGCCAAGCCGGCGCAGACAGCCAAAGCGATGAGGGATTTCTTCATGATTGGTCGGTGGTTCGGACGACAGTAGTAGTTACATTATAACGTTCTAATCCGGCACGCAAGCCGGTTAGACTCCTGCATCCAGGCATAGGGGGAGGCGCTCCAGAGATGGCAATCCGATATTTCATCGTCCAAACACTCGCAGTGTCTTGTTTCCTGGCGCCGGTGATCGCCATTGCGTCGCCAGCTTGTCCACCCGCGGATTGGAACACCGAGCGTTTGCAGGCGCTGAAGGCCGGTGAATTCGTGGTGCCAGACGACGCCAACCGGCAACGCCTCGCGCTCGAGCTGCTGCCGTGCCTGGCGGATCCCGACCCGGCCTTGCGCGATGGCGTTGCCTTCGAGGCCTATTCGACCTGGCTGCGCGCCGGCAAGCTCGACGGAAAGACACAGCTGGCCGCCTTTCAGCAATTGCTGCCGGCAATCGCGCCGGCAGCGGCGGACGCGGCCGGATTCCGTCAGCCGTTCGCGGCGCTGGTGCTTTCCGAGCTGGCGCGCGCCGACCGCAAGTCGCCGTATCTTTCTGCGACGCAACGACAGCAATTGATCGAGGCGGCCGCGCTTTACCTGGAAACGGTCCGCGATTACCGCGGTTACGATTCGCAGCAGGGCTGGCGCCATGGCGTCGCCCATGCCTCCGACCTGCTCATGCAGCTTGCATTGAACGAAGCGCTGGACAAGGCGCAGCTCGACCGCATGCTGGCTGCGGTAAAGCAACAGGTGGCGCCGCCAGGCGAGCACTTCTATGTCTATGGCGAATCCGAGCGCCTGGCCCGGCCGGTCCTGTTCGCCGCGCTGAGGGGGCTGCATTCGCCCGAGCAATGGAATGCCTGGTTCACCGAACTCGCCTCCCCGGCGCCGATGGCGAGCTGGGATCAGGCCTTCCAGAGCAATGCCGGGCTGGCCCGTCGGCACAACATGCGCGCCTTTCTGCTAGTGGTCTATACGGAAGCGAGCAACAGCAAGAACGAGCACCTGACCAGGCTGGTGCCGGCGATCACGGCGGCCCTCAAGTCGATGTGACCGGCTTGTCGGCCGCGACCCCCGGCGCGCGTCGGGTCGCGAAATCCCCGGCGCTGTAGCCAAACTACATAATTGCTGCGCCTCGCCTTGACAAGGAAAAAAGGCGAGTCCAGGCTGCGCCAAGCCGTTTGAAGCGACTGGAACTCGGACGGCCCTCCGTTGACGTAGTAATACTACCAACAACAAGGAAGTCCGATATGTCCTTTCGTCGAATTCTGCTCACGGCAATTCTGGGCTGCGCGTCGCTCGGTATCCCGGCGCTGGCAGCCATCAACTCGGCTCAGTTGGGCGCCAGCTACGACGCCACCCAGGCCAACGTCAATTTCAGGATCTACTCGAGCCGCGCGACGCGCATCGAGTTGTACCTCTACAGCACCGCCACCGGCACGCAGCAAAAACTCGTGCGCGTGATGGTGAAAGGCGCGGACGGACTCTGGACCAAGTCCGTCCCGGTCAGCACCTTGAACAGCTATGGCATCACCGGCACGGTGTACTACGGCTATCGCGCCTGGGGACCGAACTGGACCTACGTCAGCGGCTGGACCAAAGGATCGTCGCTTGGCTTCATCAGCGACGTCGACACGGCCGGCAACCGCTTCAATCCGAACAAGTTGCTCAGCGATCCCTATGCGCTCGAGCTCAGCCACGACCCGACGACGGCAACGATGACCAACGGCACCGTGTACGCCAGCGGCCCGCTGTATCGCAACCTGGACAATGGTTCGCTGGCGCCAAAGGGGATCGTGCTCGCCGGCGACACGCAGTCGATTGGCAGCAAGCCGACGCGCGCGTTCAAGGACGATATCGTCTACGAAGCGCATGTGCGCGGATTGACCAGGAACGACGCCAGCATCGCCTCGGCGTACCGCGGAACCTACAAGGGCGCCGGCCTCAAGGCGGCCAGCCTGGCCAGTCTGGGCGTGACCGCGATCGAATTCCTGCCGGTGCAGGAAACCCAGAACGACACCAACGACAACAGCCCGACCACCAGTGCGGGAGACAACTACTGGGGCTACATGACGCTCAACTACTTTGCGCCGGATCGTCGCTACGCGTACGACAAATCGCCGGGTGGACCGACGCGCGAATTCAAGGCCATGGTCAAGGCCTTCCACGACCAGGGCATCAAGGTGTTGATCGACGTTGTCTACAACCACACTGGCGAAGGCGGCGCCTGGTCGCCGTCCGACACCGGCACCTACAACTTGCTCAGCATGCGCGGACTGGACAACCCAACCTATTATTCGCTCACCTCGGACAAACAGAATTCCTGGGACAACACCGGCGTTGGCGGCAACTACAACACGCACAATCCCGTCGCGCAGAACCTGATCATCGATTCGCTCGCCTACTGGCGCGACAAGCTGGGCGTGGACGGGTATCGCTTCGACCTGGCTTCGGTGCTCGGCAATACCTGCGAGCACGGCTGCTTCAACTTCGACAAGATGGATTCCGGCAACGCGCTCAATCGCATCGTGACCGAACTACCACCGCGCGCGGCGGGCGGCGGCAGCGGCGTCGACCTGATCGCCGAACCGTGGGCGATCGGCGGCAATTCCTATCAGGTCGGCGGCTTCCCGAGCGGTTGGGCGGAATGGAACGGCATCTACCGCGACACCGTGCGCCAGAGCCAGAACAAGCTGGGTTCCGTGGTGGTGACCACCGGGCAGATGGCCAGCCGATTCGCGGGATCAAGCGATCTGTATGGCGACGACGGCCGACGGCCGTATCACTCGGTCAATTTCGTCACGGCGCACGACGGCTTCACGCTGAAGGACCTGTACAGCTGCAATTCGAAGAACAACAACCAGGCCTGGCCGTATGGCCCGAGCGATGGCGGCGACGACAACAACAACAGTTGGGACCAGGCCGGCATCGCTGCCGACCAGCGCAAGGCGGCGCGCAATGGCATGGCGTTGATGATGCTGTCCGGCGGCGTACCGATGATCGTCGGCGGCGACGAAGCGTTGCGCAGCCTGAACTGCAACAACAATCCGTACAACCTGGATTCCAGTGCCAATTGGCTGGGCTGGACCTGGAACACCGACCAGAACAACTTCCGCGCCTTCAGCCAGGGAATGATCGCGTTCCGGAAAGCGCACCCGGCCTTGCGCCCGGTGAACTTCTACTCGGGCGTGGACAACAACGGCAACGTGATGGAGCAGCTACGCTGGTTCAAGCCGGACGGGATGGTGGCCGATGCGACCTACTTCAATTCGCCGGCCAATCACGCGATTGCCTGGCGCATCGATGGCAGCGAGTTCGGCGATCCGGCTTCGGCACTCTACATCGCCCACAACGCGTGGAGCGGGAGCGTGAACTTCGTGCTGCCGTGGCCCGGCAATGGCAAGCAATGGTATCGGGTGACCGATACCTGCAGTTGGGCCGAAGGCGCCAGCCAGGTGCGCACGCCTGGCGCTGAGGATTTCATCGGCAGCGAGTTCACCAATTACGGCGTCTGTGGCCGAGGGACGCTGGTATTGATCGCGAAGTAGCTGCGCTGGCGGCTGTCAGTCACCGTACCTGCGTTCTCGATTCAGTCGGCCGCGCTCTTCGATTCCGACGTGCCGAGAATTTCCGGCGACGGCTGCTGCAACTTGCGGCGGCCGATCAAGGGGTGGATGAAGACCGCGAGCAGGATGATCGCCACGCCCAGGTAGAAGGACACGGTGAGCTCGCGTTGCTCTCCCAGCAGCAGGACCGCCAATACAATGGCGTAGACGGGCTCCAGGTTGACCGCGAGTTGCGCCTGGAACGCGCTCAGCTGGCGGAGCGCCACCAGCGACAAGGCAAACGGAAGCAGCGTGCAGGCCATCGCCAGCAGCAGCAACAAGCTCGCGTCACGCGCACCAGGCAGGAAGGCGAATGAATCCTGGTCGATCACGCCGAACAAAAACAGCGGCGCGGCCACCACGCCCAGGAAAATCGTGCCCGCGCCAAGTTCGACGAAGGTGACGGTCAGCGGGTCCGCGCGCTCCACCAGGCGCTTGTTGAATGAGCCGAACAAGGCGACCAGCAGCGCCGATGCGACACCGACTGCGATGCCCCAGTGCATTCCGCTGGGCACGCCGCCCACCACCAGCGCGACGCCGGGTACGACCGCGACGCCGAGCAGCAATTCACGCGGCTCGAATCGGCGGCCGGAAATCCACGGCTCGACCAAGGCCAGGAACACCGGCCCGAGCGCGATGCAGGTGACGGCCACCGATGCGTTGGCCAGCTTGATGGCGCCGTAAAAGGTCAGCCAGTGCAACGCGACCAGCATGCCGATGCCGGCGTAGGCCGCGAGCAGCCGCGCCGGCAGCCCGGCCAGGCCGCGCCAGACGCGAGGCACCAACAGCAGGGCCGCCGTGACCAGCAGCATGCGCCACCAGACCAGGGCCAGCGCCGGCAGCGTAATCAGTTTGCCAAGAATGGCAGTGAAGCCCCAGAGCAGCACGCAGAAGTGAATCTGCCATTGGGCTTTGCTGGCGGCGGACATTGGCAGCGCGCCGGTCAGCGGCGCCGCGGAGCTTTCTTGGACGCTTTCGTTGCGACAACGCGCTTCTTCGCCGGCGCCTTCCTGGTCGCGGCCTGCTTCACCGCAGCCTTCTTCGCCGCGGCCTTCTTCACTGCAGGCTTCTTCACCGCAGCCTTCTTCACTGCGGCAGTCTTCACCGCGGCAGTCTTCATCGTGGCCTTTGCCACCGGCACGGCCGGCGCCGCTTCCCCCGCCAGATAGGCCAGCACTTCGCCGGCGTGGCTGTCCGGGCTGACTTTCTGCCAGACTTTTTCAATCCTGTCCTTGGCATCGATGACGAAGGTGCAGCGCTGGATGCCGAAGTACTTGCGGCCATACAGGCTTTTCTCGACCCATACGCCGTAAGCTTCCAGCAACTGGTGTTCGGGGTCGGCAAGCAGCGGAAAATTCAGGCTGTACTTGTTCACGAACTTGTCGTGCGCTTTCGCCTGATCGGCGCTGACGCCGAAGACCGGAACCCCCAGCTTGTCGAAGGCCGGCAGCTTGTCCCGGAACGCGCAAGCTTCCCGGGTGCAACCCGGGGTGTCGTCCTTGGGATAGAAGTAGAGCACGTATCGAGAGCCTTTCAGCGTCGCGCTATCGACCTGGCGGCCACCATCGCTGGCCAGCGAGAACGAAGGGGCGAGGTCGCCTGCCTGCAGCATGGTGATGTCCTTGAGGAGCCCACTGGCCTTCCCGACAGTATATTCAACGCGCGCCTGGCTATGCACGACGCGGACCGTGAGATCATTCGCGCCGGGCAAGAACACTTCGGACAAACGCATGGCCGTCAAGGCAACCATATTCAAGGCCGAGTTGCAGATCAGCGACATGGACCGCAACTACTACCAGATGCACGCGCTGACGCTGGCCCAGCATCCTTCGGAAACCGAGGAACGGCTGATGGTGCGCCTACTGGCATTTGCCCTGAACGCCAGCGATTCGTTGGCATTCGGCAGGGGCATCAGTACCGACGACGAGCCGGATCTTTGGCAGAAGGACCTCACCGGGGTCATCGATCGCTGGATTGAAATAGGCCAGCCCGACGAGCAGCGCATCCGCAAGGCCTGTGGGCGCGCGGGACAGGTCCTCCTGTACACCTTCAGCGGGCGCAGCGCGGCCATCTGGTGGGAAAAAAACTCGGCGGCGCTGGAACGCTGCAGGAATCTGAGCGTCATCGATGTCCCGGCCGAGACCAGTCAGGCTATCGCCAGGCTGGCCAGTCGGAACATGCAACTACAGTGCTTTGTCCAGGACGGACACGTCCAGCTGATGAACGACACGGATACGGTGCAGATTGAGCTGAACGTGCTCAAAGGCGCTGCCGCGACGCGCTAACCACGCTACTTGGTGCTGAACTGCACCGGGTAATCGGTGGCGGCGTACAACTGCATGCCGACGTAGACAGTGCCGGCCGTGCACACCAGCACGAACGCAAGCACTGTCCACGTCATCGCCGACCAGGTGGCTGGCCGCATCCGCGCGCTTATTGCCTTCCAGGGGACGCTCATGGCATGGAGGTTCTTCATCGGATTTCGATTTCGTTTAGCGGAGTCGTGCCCGACCGTCGCGAACCACTACCCGCGACCCTTCACGGACACCATTCAGATCGTCCTGCGTGACCACGACCACGCGGCCGTCGTCCATGCGGACGGTGACTTCGTGCCAGGTGCCGCCAGCGTTCTTTTCGATGTTGTGACCGGCGATGCCGCCGACGACCGCGCCGGCAACCGTGGCCGCCTTCTTGCCGTCGCCTGAACCGACCTGGCTACCAATGGCGCCACCGACGATCGCGCCGGCCACTGCGCCAGCACCGGTCGCCCGACGCTCACCGGAATAGGAATTGATGTCCTGCACGACGCCGCAGTCGTAACAGCTGCTGGTACGGTATCCGCTATTGCTGTAACCGCCCTCGT
>JBAZBG010000065.1:0-8855 GCA_041671585.1 Arenimonas sp.
AACGCCGACAAGGCTTCGAAATTGCCCGGTAGTTGGCCGCCATGCTGTTCGACGCAAAGCCGCGCCGCGCTGTGCAGGTTGCGGGCGCGAGCGTAGTAGCCAAGCCCGGCCCACAGCGCGATGACGCGGTCGAGCTCGGCGTCGGCCAGGTCCGCCAGCGTGGGCAATTCGCGGACGAAGCGCTCGAAGTAGGGAATGGCCGTTTGCACCTGCGTCTGCTGCAGCATTATCTCCGCCAGCCAGACGCGGTATGGCGCGCGCGGATGTTGCCAGGGCAGATCGTGGCGACCGCTGCTGTCGAACCAACGCAGCAGGCGCGCGGAAAATGTAGCGTCGTTGTTAGTGTTCACGGCGGCGCGGCGGACGCATTGCCATCGCTGATTTCAACTTCGACTCCCAGCAGCTTGACGCCATCGAACTCCAGCGACGGCGTGCTCAGCGTGCCGTTGATCGGCGGCAGCGGCGAGCCGTCCGTTGCGGCCAGCCATTGCTGCAAATCCCCGACGCGCAGTGACGCCTGCAGCGTGGTGGGTTCGCGCGTTACCAGCAGCGACACGGGATCGCTGAAATCCGGCTTGCCGGCGTAGGAAATGCGCACGGGCAGGTTCTTGCTATTCGTCGCCAATGGCTCCGGCAGCGCAGGCCAGGTCTTCGGCCACTCCAGGAGCAGGCCGTCGAAGTCCAGGCGTGTTTGTTCGGAAACGGCAAGTTTGCCCTTGCCGGCGATGTTGGGCAGCGGCGAAGCGCCGTCGAACTTCAGTTCGCGCGCATCGACCGAAAAGCCGGCATCGTCGGAAATGTAACGGCCGTTCGAGCGCAGTTGAAAATTCAGCGGCTCCGGCTGCTGCAGCAATTGGCCGCTGCCCTGCACGGTGAAATCCGATGCCAGCCCCGGCGTTTCGGCGCCAAGCTCCAGCTGGAAATCGACCGTCGTCTCGCCCTGCGCGAACCTTCCTTGCGCTTCCACGCTGGCGGGCTCGCCAGTTTTCAGTCGCGGCAAGTCCAGGTCCAGCTTGTTGATCGCGTAACCGTCGTCGGTGACTGTGCCATCGGATACTGCCAGGCCCTTGTTCAAGGTCGGCAATTCGAACGGCGCTTCCGGACGCGTTGCCAGCCAGCGGCGCAGGCCGGGCAGGGCGAGCACTGGCTGGTCGAGTTCGATGCGCGTGATGACCGGCTCATCGCCAGTCAGCGTCGACCAGGGCAGGGATATCTCGGCGCGTTTGGCCGACAGGAACACCACGCCGTCGGCGCCGCTGACCGACAAGTTCGGTATCAGCAATCGTGGTTCCGGTTTCAGCGCATAGTCGGGCTGCCCCTCGAAGCGCAGGTTCAATTGCAGGGATTCGCCGGCTTCCCGCAACACGGTTGCGGTCAGCCGATTGGGTTCGAGTTGGCGATCTATCCACCAACCGGCTATCACCAGCAGCACGCCAAGTACCGACAGCACCCACGGCCAACGGCGAGGGCGTCGGCTTGCCGGCATCAGGCGCCCATCGTGACCGGCAGTAGCGCGTCGACGAAGGCTTCGGGATCGAACACGCGAAGATCCTCCAGTTTTTCGCCCAGGCCGATAAATCGAATCGGAATTCCAAACTCGCGCGCCAGCGCGAACAACACGCCGCCCTTCGCGCTGCCGTCGAGCTTGGTCACCACCAAACCGGTCACGTTCACCGCCTGGTGGAAGGCGCGCAACTGGCTCAGCGCGTTCTGGCCGGTGGTGCCATCGATCACCATCAGCACTTCCTGCGGCGCACTTTCATCGACCTTGCCCAGCACGCGGCGAATCTTGCCCAGCTCGGCCATCAGTCCGGCCTGGGTGTGCAAGCGTCCGGCAGTATCGGCGATCAGGATGTCGAAGCCGCGCGATTTCGCCGCCTGCAATGCGTCGAAGGTTACCGACGCGGCATCGGCGTTCTGGCCTTGCGCGATGACGACCACGTTGTTGCGCTCGCCCCACACTTTCAACTGTTCGACGGCGGCGGCGCGGAAGGTGTCGCCGGCAGCCAGCATCAGGCTGTAGCCGTCTTGCTGGAAGCGGCGGGCAAGTTTGCCGATGGTCGTGGTCTTGCCGACGCCGTTGACGCCGACAGTGAGGATGACGAAGGGTTTTTGCGCCGGATCGATCTCCAGCGGCTTGGCGATCGGCAACAAGATCGCCAGCAAATCGGCGCGCAAGGCGTCGTGCAAAGCCCTGGCATCGGCGAACTCGCGCACCTTCATGCGCTTGCGCAGTGAATTGACCAGTTCGGCGGTGGCAGTCACGCCGACGTCGGCGCTGATCAGGGCCGTTTCGATCTCGTCGAGCAAATCCTCGTCCAGGCGCGGGTTGCCGGAGAACAGGCCACCCAGGCTGCGTGCGAGCAGGCTGCTGCCCAGGGTTTCGCGAACCGCTTCGCGCGCCTGCGCTTTCTCGGCTTCGATGCGCGCTGCTTTTTCCACCTGGTAATCGGTGAAGGCGCTGGCGAGTTCATCCGGGCTCCAGCCGGTCCGGGCGGGAGTTTCGGCGGCAGCGGTAGCTTCCGGCGGCGGAGCATCGCCTTTCGGCGGGACGGCGGCGCCCGGCTTTTTCTTCAGGAATTCGAACATCGACGGCTAAATTGGGGACAATAAGAGAATGTTATCACCCGCCCATGGCAGGCCCCGATGAACAAGACCCCGCCGGGGCAGGTGCGCATCATTGCCGGCACCTTGCGCGGCTCCAAATTGCCCGTGCTCGACATGCCCGGCCTTCGCCCCAGCGCCGACCGGGCGCGCGAGACGCTGTTCAACTGGTTGCAGCACGAGGTCGCCGGCAAGCGAGTGCTCGACCTGTTTGCCGGATCCGGCGCGCTGGGTTTCGAAGCCGCTTCGCGTGGCGCCGCCGATGTGTTGCTGCTCGAGCGCGATGGACTGCTCGCCCAGAGCCTGCGCGACAGCGCCATGCGTCTGAAAGTGGAGACGGTCCGTGTGGAGTATGCGGACGCCCTGACCTGGCTGGCGCGGACACCGGACAGCCAGTTCGATCTGGCATTCCTGGACCCGCCATTCCAGGCCGGGCTGTGGGATGCGGCGGCGCGCGCGCTGGCGCCGTGGCTCGCCGATCGCGCCTGGGTCTACGTGGAGCTCGCACGGACCGCCGCGTTCGATCCGCCGGCGGGCTGGACGCTGCATCGGCAAGGACAGACAAAGGAAGTTCGGCACCTGCTGTATCGGGCGGAAAGGCTTTCCGGCGCTGCTACACTAAGCGCTAATTCCCTGGGGGCAGGAATCGTGCAGGCATGACCGCATCGCGCAACCGGATTGCCGTGTATCCCGGCACCTTCGATCCGATCACCAACGGCCACGTGGACCTGGTCAGCCGGGCCGCCAACCTGTTCGACAAGATCATCGTCGGCGTGGCCGAAAGCCCCGGCAAGAGTCCCGCCCTGTCGCTCGATGAGCGGGTCAGGCTGGCGCGAGTCGCGCTGTCGGGGGTTGCCAACGTGGAAGTGCGCGGTTTCGATTCGCTGCTCGCCCACTTCGTCCATGAGCTGGGCGCCGGCGTGCTCTTGCGCGGCCTGCGCGCCGTGTCGGATTTCGAATACGAGTTCCAGCTCGCCAGCATGAACCGGCATTTGATCCCCAATGTCGAAACCTTGTTCCTGACCCCCGCCGAACAACACAGTTTCCTGTCGTCGACGCTGATACGCGAAATTGCCCGCCTGGGCGGCGACGTTTCCGGTTTCGTGCATCCCCAGGTTGCCGCCGCGTTGTCGGCGCGCTGGGGGCACAGTTTCCCCAAGCTTCACCAGTAAATCCAACAATTGATAAAGAGGCCAGCCATGTCCCGCCATTTGATCGCCCTGCTCAGCCTCGCCCTGTGCCTCGCCCTGTCGGCATGCACGACCGGCGAGCCGGAAGAGAAAGCCAAGGTCGAAGCCGCCCCCGAGGTCCTGCATGCTCCCGCCACCAGCGACGACAAGGAGTGGAAGATCTATTTGCAGAAAGTCGTCAGCCAGAACATGGCCGGCGTCACCGACCGCGTGTTTCCGTACTATCTGCCGGCCAACAGCACCGTGCCTTCGCCGGACGACCCCGAGAGCCGCAGTCAGTACGACCGCCAGCTAGACAACGTGGCCAGCGTGCTCGCGCGCACGGTGTATCCCGGGAACATGCTGGTGTTTGGCTCCCCGGACAGCGCCAAGATGGCCGACTTGCTGGTCGCTGCGGTTTCCACCGGCAAGCCGGATGCGCTGAAGGGCTCGCAGATCCTGTTCATCGGCAAGGCCGAGGACAACGCCCGCGTGAGGGCCGCAGCCGAAGCCGTTGGCGCGAAGTACATCTTCGTCGAAGCAAAATAATTCTTTAGATCGAGGCGAAGTGGCGACTCGGACCCGGCGTCCGGGTCGCCTGAACATCCGATGGCGCTGCGCATCAACGAACTCTGCGTGAACTGCGATGTCTGCGAGCCGGCGTGCCCGAACCAGGCCATCAGTCAGGGCGAGACGATCTATCTGATCGATCCCGCTCGCTGCACCGAGTGCGTGGGTCATTTCGACGAGCCGCAATGCGTGGTGGTCTGTCCGGTCGAGTGCATCGACAAGGATCCAGCGCACCCCGAAAACGAAACGCAGCTACTGGCGAAACTACTGGCGCTACAACAGGAGTCGACATGATGGGAATCGATGGCGGTCGCGGCGCCTTGGTTGCCGCGCAGGGAGCAAAGTTTTGCTGCCTCGCGCTGTGCCTCCTGCTTCTCGTCCAGCCGGCGCTGGCGAAAGAAGCGCCAGCCGCGCACCGGCCCCATGGCGCGGTCATCACGTCGGCGCACCATCTGGCGACCGCTGCCGGACACGAAATCCTGGCCAGGGGCGGCAACGCCTTCGATGCTGCGGTAGCGGTGTCCGCGGTGCTCTCGGTGGTGGAGCCGGTCAGCTCGGGCATCGGTGGCGGTGGCTTCTTCCTGTTGCACGACGCCCGCACTGGGCGCGACGTGATGATCGACGCGCGCGAGACCGCGGCGGCCTCGGCGACGCCGGCCATGTATCTGGACGCCAGCGGCGAACTCGATCGCGACAAGGCCGAAAACGGGCCGACGTCGGCTGGCATTCCGGGCCTGCCGGCGGGCCTGGTGCACTTGGCAAAGAAATACGGTCGCCTGCCGCTTTCGGTCAGCCTGGCGCCGGCCATCCGCCATGCCCGCGGCGGCTTCGATCTGTTCCCGCGCCTGGTCGACTCCTACGCCGCGCGCAGAGAGGTGATGGAGCGCTACGCCGGCACGCGCAAGGTTTATCTGGCCGATGGCGATGCTCCCCAGCTGGGCGAACGGCTGTTGCAGCCGGAGTTGGCGCACACGCTGGAGCTGCTGGCGGCGCGCGGCTTCGATGGTTTCTATCGCGGCGAGATCGCGCAAAAGATGATCGCCGACGTGAACAAATACGGCGGCGACTGGCGCGCGGCGGACCTGACCGGCTACTCGATCAAGGAGCGCGAGCCGATTCGCATCAGGTATCGCGACTGGGACATCGTTACTGCGCCACCACCCTCATCGGGTGGCGTGGCGCTGGCCGAGATCCTGCAGATTCTTGAAGCCTGGGATCTGTCCAGACTCGATGAAGCACATCGCACGCACTTGATCGTCGAGGCCATGCGTCGCGCCTATCGCGATCGCGGCTTGTATCTGGGCGATCCGGATTTCGTGAAGATGCCGATCGCGCGCTTGACCAGCGACGATTACGCCTCCGGACTGCGCGCAGGTATCCACCTGGAAAAGGCCACTCCGAGCGATTCCCTGCCGGGTGAAAAGGCCCCGCTTGAACCCGACAACACAACGCATTTCTCGATCATCGATGGCGACGGAAACCTCGTCGCGGCGACCCAGACAGTGAACCTGGCCTACGGGTCGGGCATGGTCGTCGATGGCGGCGGCTTCATGTTGAACGACGAGATGGACGATTTTGCGCTCCGGCCCGGCACGCCAAATGCCTTTGGCGTGCTGGGCTTCGACGCCAACGCCGTGGCGCCGGGCCGGCGCATGCTCAGCTCGATGACGCCCAGTTTCATGATCGGCAAGGACAAGATCGCCACGCTTGGCGCCAAGGGCGGCAGCCGCATCATCACCATGGTGCTGCTGGGCATGCTTGGCATCGAACAGGGAATGAGCCCGGCCCAGATCGCGGCGATGCCGCGTTTTCATCACCAGTACCTGCCGGACACGATTTTCATGGAGCCCGGCGCATTGTCCCCGGCAACGGTGACGGCGCTCGAAGCGATGGGTCACAAGTTCACGCAAAGCACAGGACCCTGGACGTATTATCTGCACGCGGCGGACTGGGATCGGCGCAGCGATACCTTGCGTGGCGGCGCCGATCCGCGCAACGCGCCGGGTTCGGCCACGGTGGTGGAAAAGGAAGCGAGTGCAGCGAAATGAAACTCTGGTCGATCGTCGGCAATTCGCAGAAGCTCGACGGCGGAGCCATGTTCGGCAACGTCCCGAAAGGGATGTGGGAAAAATGGATCCAGCCCGATGCCGAGAATCGTATTCCCCTGGCCTGCAGGGCGCTGCTTGCCGATGACGTGAATGGCAAGCGGGTGTTGTTCGAGACCGGGATCGGCGCCTTCTTCGAGCCGAAGCTGCGCCAGCGCTACGGCGTCGTCGAAGACGAGCACGTCCTGCTCAAGAGCCTGGCCGCGGCCGGCTTTTCCCATGAGGACATCGACGTAGTGGTGCTCTCGCACCTGCACTTCGACCATGCCGGCGGGCTGTTGTCGCCCTGGCAGGAAGGGCGGCCGCCGTCCTTGCTGTTTCCCAATGCAACCTACGTAGTCAGCGCGGCCTGCTGGGATCGCGCGCGCAATCCGCACCCACGCGATCGCGCCAGCTTCATACCGGAGCTGCTGCCTTTGCTTGAGGCCAGCGGCCGCGTGGAGATCGTCGACGGCGACCATTGCCGCGTGCTTGGCGACGCCGTGCGCTTCCATTACAGCGAGGGCCACACGCCGGGCCTGATGCTGGCGGAAATCGTCGGCGCCCACGGCCATGGCGGCGTGGTGTTCTGCGCCGACCTGATTCCCGGCCGGCCGTGGGTGCACCTGCCGGTGACGATGGGCTACGACCGCTATCCGGAAATGCTGATCGACGAGAAGAACGATTTTCTCGACGACAAGCTGGCGCGCGGTGTGCGCCTGTTCTTCACCCACGACGTCGGTTGCGCCATGGCCGCCGTGCAACGTGACGAGAAGGGCCGTTATTCCACCAACCAGGAAGCAGCCGAGCTTCTCGCGTCGCCACTACCGGCCTGAGTCACGCCGGATC
Organism: Arenimonas sp.; assembly: GCA_041671585.1. Lineage (GTDB taxonomy): Bacteria > Pseudomonadota > Gammaproteobacteria > Xanthomonadales > Xanthomonadaceae > Arenimonas. The sequence goes on from JBAZBG010000065.1 coordinate 7,277, forward strand.
ACTGATACATCCAAGGAAGATTTCCAATGATCACCATGTTGTACGCCGGACTGTGCACGATCCTCGTGGTTTTTCTTGCCGTGCGCGTAGCCCGGTGGCGTCTGCGGCAGAAGATCGGCATCGGTCACGGCGGCGACCGGCAACTGCAGATGCGCGTGCGCGCGCATGCCAACGCCGTCGAGAACATGCCCCTGGCGTTGCTCCTGCTGGGCGGCATGGAGTTGAACGGCTACAACGCCAGCCTGATCCATGGCTTCGGCAGCGTGCTTTTCATTTCGCGCGTTGCGCACTCCTGGGGCCTGAGCCACAGCAGCGGCACCTCGAAGGGCCGACTGCTTGGATCGCTGTTCACCTGGTTGCTGATGGTGACGATGGCGGTGTTCGCCATTGCCGGCTTCATCGGCCAGTACTCAGTCGCCTAGCTGAACTTCGTCGGCGCCAAGCAGGCGCTCGAGTTCGACCAGCAACAGCCGCAGCGGTGGCGCCAGGTCGGGCGCGTACAGCCGGCCGCGATCCACGCTTTCGATGCGACCGAACAGGCTCTGCCGGATTTGTTCTTCGCTGCGCGCGTGGTGCATGAGGTCGGAGACCAGGTGGGCGAATTCGCTCGGCGTCGGCGCGGCTTCAAGGGCGATGCAGACGGTGGCGATCGCGGCAAACAGTCCCTGCGCTTCGGGTCCGAGTCCGTAATCGGCCGGACGAAAGTCGAGAAAGGCGCGCTGCGCATCGGTCCACACGCGATAGCTGCACTTGGCCAGCGAGTGATAGAGCGGCTGCTCGGAAATCAGTGCGAGCACGATGTTCCTGGCGTTCGCCGTGGTGGTTCCGGCGGCGCTGTTCCATTCGCGCTTCATGACGAAATGGTAGAGCCGGGCCTGGTCGGTGAAATGCGCGGCCTGCAGCTGGTCGAGAATCAACAGGGTCGGCGTGGCCTCGGAATAGGCGCAGGCTTCAGTCATCACGCGCTCGAAGCCCGATGGCGCCGCTTCGGGCACGCCAAGGCTGCCGTCGTCCAACACGATGGGATGCGCGGCCGGCGGCGGCTCATCGGCGCTGAAATCGTGGTACAGCACCTGCGGATAGTCCAGCGCGCGGCCGAGCGCTTGGGCAAATGCGGTCTTGCGCCGACCCGCCGTGCCGTCGACATGCAGGACGCGAAGATGGGTTTGCTCCTGCCCGAACAGGCAGCGTAACGCATGGTCGTAATCGTCGTTGGATTCGAAGCCGAATTCGGCGAGTCGTGTGCGCAGGCTCATGCGGCAAGTGTAGCCCGGCTGTTTGCCGGCGCCAGCGGCATCAGCCCGTGTGGACGGGCGGAAGCGCGCGCATCGCCAGCGCCATCAGGGCGGTGAGCACGGCCAGGCCGGCGCCGGCAACGAAGGTCGCCGTCGGACCCTGCCAGGTCCACAGGCCGCCAGCCAGAGCGCTGGCGAGCAGGAGCATGACGCCGCGGGCGAGGTTGACGATGCCGAAGGCGGTGCCGCGCAAGGTCTTCGGCGCGTAGTCGGCGGTCAGCGCGGCGATCAGCCCTTCGGTCAGCCCCATGTGGATGCCCCACAGGGCGATGCCGACCATGACC
>JBAZBG010000066.1:0-8766 GCA_041671585.1 Arenimonas sp.
CAAGATAATGCAGTTGCAGGGCTCCGGCATGCGTCGATTCCTGGGCATGATCCAGGAATTCTGCATGGCCAACGCCACCGACACGAGCATGATCGAGTTCATCCTGCCGCTGGCCGAAGTCACCAAGCAGTGGGGCGAACTGACCATGGAGATCGGCCGCAAATCGACCAGCAACGCCGATGAGATGGGCGCAGCGGCGGTCGACTACCTGTTCTACTCAGGCTACGTTGCCCTGGCGTACTGGTGGGCGCGCGCGGTGAGTACGGCGGAGCACGGCACGCATCCGAATGAGTACAAGACGATGAAGCGGGAAACGGCGCGGTTCTATTTCGCGCGAATACTGCCGCGCATTCACGGGCATGCAGCGGCGATGCGCAGCGGCGCCGGGAATCTACTGGCGTTGGACGCAGGCAATTTCGACAGTTGAAGCACGGGCCTTTGTAGGAGCGGCTTTAGCCGCGATGCCTCTGCTCCTTGGTGCTCCGCAGCGGGTAGAACAATCCCAAGGCGCATCGAGCAATCCCTGGCAGCCCCGAATAAAAAACCCGCTTTCGCGGGTTTTTTTTGAACTTGCGTTCTTCGGCGAATTGGTCGGGACGGCGGGATTTGAACCCACGACCCTCTGCCCCCCAGGCAGATGCGCTACCAGGCTGCGCTACGCCCCGACGTGGACGCGATTATACGTCGATTTGCCTTGGTCCGTGTAGGAGCGGCTTTAGCCGCGAACGCGCTTGCGAGGGTCACCACCGCTCATGTGGGAGCGGCTTCAGCCGCGAACGCGCTTGCGAGGTACACCATTCGCGGCTAAAGCCGCTCCCACACCGGAGCTGTCAGCGCTTCAGGAGCGTCAGGACTTCTTCCAGTTCCTGGCGGACTTGCTTGATGATCTGGGCGGAGATGGTGGTCTGGGTGCGGCCGGACTCGCCTTCGATGCGCTGGCGCGCGCCGCTGATGGTGTAACCCTCTTCGTACAACAGTCCGCGGATCTGGCGGATCATCAGCACGTCATGGCGCTGGTAGTAGCGCCGGTTGCCGCGGCGCTTGACCGGGCTGAGGCTCTCGAATTCGGTTTCCCAGTAGCGCAGCACATGCGGCTTGACGTCGCACAGCTCGCTGACCTCACCGATGGTGAAGTAGCGCTTGGCCGGGATCGGCGCGAGCTCGCGATTACTGCCCGGATCCAGCATAGGCCTCCACGCGCTCTTTCAGTTTTTGTCCCGGACGGAAGGTCACGACCGTGCGCGCGGAGATCGGAATCTCCTCGCCGGTCTTCGGGTTGCGTCCCGGACGCTGGTTCTTCTGGCGCAGGTCGAAGTTGCCGAAGCCGGACAGCTTGATGCTCTGCCCGCGCTCGAGCGACTCGCGCAACGCATCGAAAAACGCGTCGACGAATTCCTTGGCTTCGCGTTTGTTCAGTCCAACTTCTTCGAACAATCGCTCGGCCATCTCGGCCTTGGTCAATGCCATTCCTGTTCCCCGCACGCCTGACTCTGATCTGTCATTTTCGAAGTGTCGCGTTGCAGTCCCGGGCCAGCGCGGCGAGCGCCTCGCTCACTGCCAGATCTGCGTCCTGATCGGTTAGGGTGCGGGAGACTTCCTGCAAAATCAAGCCCATAGCGAGGCTCTTTGTACCAATTTCTAGAGTGTGACCGTGGTACTGATCAAAAAGTACTACGTCATGTAGTCGATGTTTCAGGGTCGCGAAGAGACAAGCACGCAAAGCCGACCACGGAGTCGACTCCGGGACCACCAAAGCGAGGTCGCGTCGGACCGACGGAAAGCGGGACAGTTCAGCGGCCCGCGGAACCTGGCGCGCGGTCAGCGGTTCGACGTCGAGTTCGAAAGCAACGACCTCGCCTTCCATGTCGAGCGCCCTGACCAGGCGCGGATGCAGGTGTCCGATCCAGCCGATCTTCCTGCCCTCGCGCCACACGGTGGCGCTGCGGCCGGGATGGCCCCAGGCCTCGTCGGCGCGACGGAACTCGGCGGTGGCGCTGGCCAGGCCAAGCAGGCCTTCGACCTCGGCCTTCAGGTCGTAGAAGTCGACTTCGACGTGCTGCGCGCTCCATTGCTCCGATCGTGCCGGGCCGCAGGCGACTGCAGCAATGCGTTGCGTCTCGAGCGGCGCATCGGCGCCGCGGTGGAAGACGCGTCCGATTTCAAACAAGCGCACGCGCTCGACTTGCCGCGCCTTGTTGCGACGCAACGCGCTGACCAGTCCGGGCAACAGCGAGGTGCGCATCACGCCGAGCTCGGAACTCAGCGGATTCGCTAATTCGACAGTGCCATCCTGCAGCTGCCAGTCGGCGAGCAGTTGCGCATCGACGAACGCGTAGTTGATCGCCTCCACGTAGTCGTGCGCGGCCAACTGCCGACGCAGAAGTGCTTCGCCGACTTGCGCTTCGCTCGGCGCGGCAAGGCGAATCTCACCGGCGGGTGTGCGCACGGGAATGGCCTCGTAGCCGTGGATGCGTGCGATTTCCTCGATCAGGTCTTCCTCGATGGCGACATCGAATCGACGCGTCGGCGCCGTGACCTGCCAACCGCTGGCGTCGGCGACTACCTGCATACCCAGCGCGCGCAGGATGCGCTCGACTTCGGCGTCGCTCACATCGATGCCGAGCACACGCGCCAGACGGGCGCGGCGCAGTCGCACCGGTTGTGGATTCGGCAGGTGTTCGGGCAGCACGCTTTCGCTGATCGGTCCGGCTACGCCGCCCATGATCTGCTGGATCAGCGCCGTAGCGCGTTCCAGCGCGTAGCGCGGCAACTGCGGATCGACACCGCGTTCGAACCGATGCGAGGCGTCGGTATGCAGCCCCAGCTTGCGGGCGCGGCCGATGATCGCAGCGGGCGCGAAGTGCGCGCTTTCCAGGAATACGCGCGTGGTTGCCTCGGTGACACGGGTATCAAAGCCGCCCATCACGCCGGCCAGGGCCACCGGGCGATCGGCGTCGGTGACGATCAGGAAGCCGGGTTCGAGGGCGCAGTCGCGCTCGTCGAGCGTCTTCACGCTTTCCCCGGCGCGGGAATGACGCACGCCGATTGGACCTTTCAGGCAATCGGCATCGAAGGCGTGCATCGGCTGTCCGAGTTCGAGCATGACGAAGTGGCCAACATCGACCAATGGACTAATGGGACGCAGTCCGGCGCGCTTCAATTTTTCGGTCAGCCACAGGGGCGATCGTGCCGCCGGATTCAGTCCTTCGATGACGCGGCCGCAATAGCGGGGGCAATCGGCACCGGCGTCGAGTACGACTTCGAACCTCGCTTCCGTGGCGACGCTCGCTTCCGGAATCTGCAGCGCGTTGACAGTGGCGCCCATCGCCGCGGCGACATCGAAAGCCACTCCGCGCAGGGAGAAGCAATCGGCGCGGTTTGGCGTCAACTTCAATTCGAAGCTGGCGTCCGGCAATCCAAGATAGGCCGCGAGCGGTGAACCTACCGGTGCATCGACCGGCAGCTCCAGCAGGCCTGACGCATCCGGATCGATCGCCAGTTCTTTCGCCGAGCACAGCATGCCGAATGAATCGACGCCGCGCAGCTTGGCCGCCTTGATTCCCATGCCGCCGGGCAGCACGGCGCCGACCGTCGCCAGTGGCGCCTTGAGTCCGGCGCGCGCGTTCGGCGCGCCGCAGACGATTTGCACCGTCTCGCCGCTGCCGATCGAAACCTGGCAGACCTGCAGCCGATCCGCTTCCGGATGTTTGGCGCAGGAAACGATCTCGGCGACGACTACGCCCTCGAGCGCGGCGCCGATGGTTTCGACGTTCTCGACTTCCAGGCCGATCGCCGTCAGGCGCGCGGCGAGCTCTTCACTCGAAGCGTCGACAGTGACGTGCTCGCGCAACCAACTCTCAGGAAATTTCATTGCATCTCATCCATGGTGTCTTCATCTCGCCCCCCGTAGGAGCGGCTTCAGCCGCGATGATCTCTCGCGAAGCGCATCGCGGCTGAAGCCGCTCCTACAAGGGGCTTGAGGTGGGTCAGGCAAACTGTTTCAGGAAGCGGACGTCGTTTTCGAAGAAGCTGCGCAGGTCGTTGACGCCGTAGCGCAGCATCGCGAAGCGTTCCACGCCCAGGCCGAAAGCAAAGCCGGTGTAGCGTTCCGGATCGATGCCGCAGTTGCGCAGCACGTTCGGATGCACCATGCCGCAGCCGAGCACTTCCAACCAGCGTGTGCTGCCGTCGGGCTGTTGCCAGGCGATGTCGACCTCGGCCGACGGCTCGGTGAACGGGAAGTAGCTGGGCCGGAAACGCATCTCGAAATCGCGCTCGAAGAACGCGCGGACGAATTCCGACAAGGTACCTTTCAGATCGGCGAAACTCGAGGTCTCATCGACCAGCAAGCCTTCGATCTGGTGGAACATCGGCGTGTGCGTCTGGTCGGAATCGGAGCGGTAAACCTTGCCGGCGGCAATCATGCGCAGCGGCGGCTTGTTGCCGGCCATGAAGCGCACCTGCACGCCGGAGGTGTGCGTGCGCAGCAAGCGCCCGTCGGGGAAATAGAAGGTATCGTGCATCGCCCGCGCCGGGTGGTGCGGCGGGAAATTCAGCGCCTCGAAATTGTGGAAGTCGTCCTCGATCTCCGGCCCGTCGGCGAACTGATAGCCGAGCCGCGCAAAGATGTCGGTAATGCGCTCGAGCGCGCGCGAAACCGGATGCAGGTTGCCGACGCCATTGCCGCGACCGGGCAGGCTCACATCGATACTCTCGGTGGCCAGGCGCATCGCGAACGCGAGTTCCTCCAGGGCCGCCTTGCGCAGCGCGATCGCCGCGCTGACGGCTTCCTTGGCGCGATTGATGTGCTCGCCGAAGGCCTTGCGCTGGTCGGGCGGCAGGGTGCCCAGTTGCTTGAGTTGGCCGGTGATGCTGCCGGACTTGCCGAGCAGGGCCACGCGCTGCGCTTCCAGGGACTCCAGGTCGGCGGCGGCGTCGATGCCGGCCAGTGCGCCTTCAATCAGCTTTTCGATATCGCTCATGTCTGACTTCTTCCATGACGCAGAAACAAAAATGGGGAAGGACTCTCGCCCTTCCCCACCTGTGCTTTGTGTGTAGGAGCGGCTTCAGCCGCGATGCTCTTCGCAAAAAGCATCGCGGCTGAAGCCGCTCCCACACAAGCGGTTACGCAGCGAGAGCCTGCTTGGCCTGTTCGGCGATCTTGCCGAACGCCGCGATGTCGTGCACTGCGATGTCGGCCAGGGCCTTGCGGTCGAGCTTGATGTTGGCTTTCAGCAGACCGTTCATGAAGCGGCTGTAGCTCATTCCGTACATGCGGGCGGCGGCGTTGATGCGCACGATCCACAACGAGCGGAACTGGCGCTTGCGCTGCTTGCGGCCGATATAGGCGTACTGGGCAGCCTTGGTGACGGCCTGCTTGGCGACGCGGAATACCTTGCGACGGGCATTGAAATAACCCTTCGCCAGCTTGAGGACTTTCTTGTGGCGCTTGCGCGCCGTAACACCACGTTTAACACGAGCCATTATTCATTCTCCTCAAAGATACGGCAGCATGCGGTCCAGACGGCCCGCGTCTTCGTCACGGACAATGTTGCCCTGGCGGAGATTGCGCTTACGCTTGGTCGACTTCTTGGTGAGGATGTGGCTGCGGTTGGCGTGGCCGCACTTGTATTTACCGGAAGCGGTCTTCCGGAAGCGCTTGGCGGCGGCGCGGTTGGTCTTGATCTTTGGCATTTGGATAAATCCCTGCGGTTTTTTGATTTACTGGCCTGGGCGGTGGTTTTGACGCCACGCTTTCCGACTTGCCCGGGGCCCGCTTGTAAGTCATTGATTCTGTTAGGAATAAATGCTCGGTGCAACACGGTTTCGCCCGATGTACCGGGCCCGGATACCGCGCCGGGGCTCTTGGCGGAAGCCAAGAACCGTGAATTATGCAGTAAATCCAGCCACTTACGCAACTGAAATTGTGGGAGCGGCTTCAGCCGCGATGCTGTTCGCAAAGAGCATCGCGGCTGAAGCCGCTCCTACAAGGGCAAGCGCATCGCGGCTGAAGCCGCTCCCACAGAGGCCGCCCGGCAGACCTACTTACGCTTGGGGGCGACCATCATGATCATCTGGCGGCCTTCCAGGCGCGGGCGCTGCTCGATCACGACTTCGTCGGCCAGGTCTTTCTCGATGCGCTGCGCCATCTGCATGCCGAGTTCCTGGTGAGCCATTTCGCGGCCCTTGAAGCGGATGTTGACCTTGACCTTGTCGCCCTCTTCCAGGAAACGACGCAGGTTGCGCAACTTGATGTTGTAGTCGCCATCGTCGGTGGTCGGGCGGAACTTGAGTTCCTTGATCTCGACGATCTTCTGCTTCTTCTTGGCGGCGTTGGCTTTCTTCTGCGCCTCGAACTTGAACTTGCCGTAATCCATGATCCGGCAAACCGGCGGATCGGCGGTCGGCTGGATCTCGACAAGATCCATGCCCGACTCTTCCGCAAGCGCCAGCGCTTCTTCGCGCGACAACACGCCAACCATTTCCCCATCCGCTCCGATCACGCGTACGCGCGGAACACGGATCTCATTATTCTTGCGGTTACCTTTTTCAGTGGCTGGCGTATTGATTCGCAAATCCTCTAACGTTTATCGAAATCCGGTCGCTCAGGCGACCGGGGTGCTTTCGCCCCGCAGCTTGGCTGCGAAGTCCTCGGGTGTCATTGTGCCTAAATCTTCGCCACTACGGGAGCGCACGGCGACCAGCCCCTGTTCTTTTTCACGGTCGCCGGCCACCAGCAGGTACGGCACCCGCTGCATCGTGTGCTCGCGAATCTTATAGCCGATCTTCTCGTTGCGCAAATCGCTGGCAACGCGGAAGCCTTGATTCACAAGGGATTTTTGCACCGAGTCGACGTAGTCGCCCTGGGCGTCGGTAATGTTCAGGACCACCGCCTGAACCGGCGCCAGCCAGGCCGGCAGCGCCCCGGCATGGCTTTCGATCAGGATGCCGATGAACCGTTCCATCGAGCCGACGATCGCCCGATGCAGCATTACCGGGTGCCGGCGCGCGGAATGTTCGTCCACGTACTCGGCGCCCAGGCGCTCGGGCATCATGAAATCGACCTGCATGGTGCCAACCTGCCAGCCGCGGCCGATCGAGTCGCGCATGTGGTATTCGATCTTCGGCCCGTAGAACGCGCCCTCGCCCGGCAGCTCCTGCCACTCGACGCCGCAGGCGGCCAGCGCCGCGCGCAGAGCGTTCTCGGATTTGTCCCAGGTCTCGTCCGTGCCCAGGCGCTTGTCCGGCCGCAGCGCGATCTTCAACGAAATCTCGCTGAATCCGAAATCCGCGTAGACCTTCATCGCCTGGCGATGGAACGCCGTCACTTCCGATTCGATCTGATCCTCGGTGCAGAAGATGTGGCCGTCGTCCTGGGTGAACGAACGCACGCGCATGATGCCGTGCAGCGCGCCTGACGGTTCGTTGCGATGGCAGGAGCCGAACTCGCCGTAGCGGATCGGCAAGTCGCGGTAGCTGTGCAGTCCGTGGTTGTAAACCTGCACGTGCCCCGGGCAATTCATCGGCTTGACCGCGTACGTGCGCTTCTCCGATTCGGTGAAGAACATGTTTTCCTGGTAGTTGTCCCAGTGCCCGGACTTCTTCCACAGCGAGACGTCGAGGATCTGCGGGCAGCGCACTTCCTGGTAACCGGATTGCACGTACACCTTGCGCATGTACTGCTCGACCACCTGCCACAGGGCCCAGCCTTTTGGATGCCAGAAGACCATGCCCGGCGCTTCTTCCTGCTGGTGGAACAGGTTCAGCGCGCGGCCGATCTTGCGATGGTCGCGCTTCTCGGCTTCCTCGATCTGGAACAGGTGCGCTTTCAGGTCCTTGTCGTTCAACCAGGCGGTGCCATAGATGCGGCTGAGCATCTGGTTGTCGGAATTGCCGCGCCAATAGGCGCCGGCCACCTTCATCAGCTTGAACGCGCGCAGCTTGTCGGTGCCGGGCACGTGCGGGCCGCGGCACAGGTCGGTGAACTCGCCCTGCGAATACAACGACAGGTCTTCGCTGGCCGGAATCGACTCGATGATCTCGGCCTTGAACTGTTCGCCCATGCCCTTGAAGAAGGCGACTGCATCGTCGCGAGACTTCACCGAGCGCGTCACCGGCAGCGCTTCCTTGACGATCTTGAGCATTTCTTCTTCGATCTTCGGCAGATCGTCGACGTTGAATTGCCGCTCGTAGGCGAAGTCGTAGTAGAAGCCGTTCTCGATCACCGGACCGATGGTCACCTGCGCGCCCGGGAACAGCCGCTGCACGGCCTGCGCCAGGAGGTGCGCCGTGGAATGGCGCAGCACTTCGAGCGCATCGGGATGCTTTTCGGTGACGATTTCCAGCGCCGCGTCGTTCTCGATACGGAAGCTGGTGTCGACCAGCCTGCCGTCGACCTTGCCGGCCAAGGCTGCTTTCGCGAGGCCGGGACCAATCGACGCGGCCACTTCGGCCACGGATACCGGGTGTTCAAACGGCCGCTGGCTGCCGTCGGGAAGCGTGATATTGATCATTGAGTTTGGACTTCTGGCTGTTTGTAGGAGCGGCTTCAGCCGCGATAGCTGTCCGTGTGTAGGAGCGGCTTCAGCCGCGATAGCTGTCCGCGAAAAGCATCGCGGCTGAAGCCGCTCCTACAGGGTCAAATAAAAAAGGACGCCAGGCGTCCTTCGTGCGCGACGAGAGCCTGGCCGGATTATCGATGGAGGCTGGTAGTTGTCATGTCGCACACATGGCGGCGGTTTCCCGACGCCCCCTGGCAGGTAATTC
>JBAZBG010000067.1:0-8756 GCA_041671585.1 Arenimonas sp.
GCTGGCCTCCGCCCTGCAGGACGCCTGGCGGGCATTCCATCGCGGCGATTTCCAGAAAGCCTATGAGGCTGGCGAGGCGCTGGGTCCAATCGGGTGTTCGGTTGCGGTCAAGGCGCTCGGCATCCACGCGACCTATCTGGTGGCGGACGAGGCCGAGCAACTTTCGCGTTTCGAGCGCGGCGCGGCGCTGGCCGACGCCGCGAAGTCGGCGCTGCCTGACGAGGCCAACAGCCACTACCGGCACGCCTTCGCCCTTGGCCGATACAGCCAGGGCATCAATATCGCCAAGGCCCTGAAGATGGGCCTGGCGGGGAAAGTGCGCGAAAGTCTCGACCGGGCCATCAAGCTCGATGGCAAGCACGCCGAAGCGCACACGGCTCTGGCGCTCTACCACGCCGAGATCATCGGCAAGATCGGCGCCCTGATCGGCGGCATGACCTACGGCGCAAAAGCGACCGAGGCGGAAAAACACATCCAGCTCGCACTCAAGCTCACGCCCGATTCGCCGATCGCGCACGTGGAGCACGGCAACCTGCTTCTGGTGTTGCACGGCGACAAGAAGGAAGACGACGCGGCGGCCGCCTACGAAAAGGCCAGCAAGCTGAAACCGAAGGATGCTATGGAGAAACTCGACTGCGAGCACGCGCGCGAGCAGATCGAGTAGTCAGGGCTCGCTCGCTGCGCCTGCGGGAAGCCACGCCTCCAGCGCGGCCTTGAGTTCGGCAAGCTGCAATGGCTTGCTGAGGTAATCATCCATGTCCGGCATCCGATGACGCTGGGTATTGCGCCTGGATGCGCTGGCGGTCATCACCACGATCGGAATACGGCCGACGCCCCGTTCCTGGGAACGGATGGCTTCAATCAGCTCATAGCCATCCATGACCGGCATCTGCAAGTCGGTGAGCAGCATCGCGTAGCCGCCACCTTTCCAGCGTTCCAGCGCCAGGCTGCCATTGCCGGAAAAATCGGCGGCAAATCCCAGCAGCGCCAGCTGCCGTTCTATTACCTTTCGATTGGACTCATTGTCTTCGGCGACCAGGATCAGGCGGCCGTCGCGTCGGGCCTCGACATGCGCAAGCTGTTGCCCTGGCGCGGGCTGCGTGGCGGACGGCGGCCGCAGGCTGCATTTGGGCACGGGCGGCTGATCATCGCCGACCGCGCGCGGTGCCTCGTCGGTCAGCAGCGCGTCTATCGCGGCATAAAGCTCCTGATAGCGCAGCGGCTTGACGATATAGGCGTCGCAACCGGCAATCCGCGTCTTTTCCGCATCCGCCTTCATCGCCATCGCAGTCAGGGCGATTACCGGTATGGCGGCCGTGAGCGGATCCTGCTTCAGCAGCGCGGTCGCCGCCAAGCCGTCCATGCCGGGCAATTGAATGTCCATCAGGATCAGATCCGGCTGGTCGGAACGGGCCAGCGTCAGGCCGGTCTCGGCGTCGACCGCACACAGCACGGTGTGGCCGGCGCTGCGCAACAGCAGGCAGGCCAGCTTCATGTTCGCCTGGTTGTCTTCGATGATCAGGATTCTGGCCACCGACCCCCCTACTGCGGCAACAACGCGCGTCGCACTTCGGCGATGAAGCGGACGCGATTGAACGCCGCCTTCTCGAAGACATGCACCACATTGCCGGAATTGTTGTTGAACATGACGCGGTCCTGCGCGGTGATCTGCTTGGCAGTCACCACCAGGATCGGAATGCGTGCTGTGTCATGCCTTCGCTGCAGCGCCTCGACGACCTCGAAGCCGTTGACGTCGGGCATCATCAAGTCGAGCAGGATCAGGTCGGGCCGCAATCGGCGCGCCAGGGTGATCGCCTCGCTGCCGCCGTAGGCGCGCACCACCGCGTAGGCCGGCGTCGGCAGGAAGGCAGCGATCACTTCGACGTTCTTGCGGTCGTCATCGACGACCAGCACCGTATGCGTGCGTTCCTCGGCGGGCTGCAGGCCCAGGCTGGCCATGGCATCGCCCAGTTCGGTGCGGCTGACCGGTTTCTGCAGGACCGCGGCGGCGCCGCCATTCATGGCCATGTTGTTGTCGGCGTATCCGGAAATGATGACGACGGGAACCTGGGCCAGCGTGCTGCTTTCCCGAATGCGCAGCAGGAAGTCCCAGCTCTCGGTCCCCGGCAATTCCAGGTCGATGGTGATCAGGCTCAGTGCTTGCCGTTGCGCCAGGCGCAGGGCCGCTTCGCCGTTGGCGGCGCGCAGGACGCTGAAGCCCTCGGCCTCCAGCAGCTGACCGACCAGTTCGGCCGCCGCATCATCGTCCTCGACCACCAGCGCGAAGCGCTTCCTGGACCGGCTCGCGATAAACCTGGCGGCAATCATTCCCTGCGCCGGGCCGGTCGCCGCTTCCGCCGGCGAGCGCAGCGGCAGCCAGACGGCAAAACGCGTGCCCTCGCCGACATTGCTGGCCACCGCCACGGTGCCGCCATGCAGTTCGGCCAATTGCTTCACCATGGCCAGCCCAAGGCCGGTGCCTTCGAATTTGCGCGCCAGGCTGCTGTCGATCTGGCTGAAGGCCTGGAACAGTTTCTCCATGTCCTGCTTGGAGATGCCGATGCCGCTGTCGCTGACGCATATTTCGATGAATTCGCTGAACTCGCTGTCGGCCAGCGGAAAGCTGTGCAGCGCCCAGTCGCCGGCCAGCGAGCCGACCGCGCTGCGCGGCACGCGCCGGGCGCGAACGGTAACGCGCTCGCCATGGGCGCTGAACTTGACCGCGTTCGACAACAGGTTGTAGACGATCTGCTTGGTTTTGCGCATGTCCAACTGCGGCGAGCCGAGGTCATCGCCGCTTTCCAGTTGCAGTCGGATGCGTTGCGCGGCCGCTTTTTCCCTGACGATCGACAGGCTGTTCGAGAGCAGGCTTTGCAGGTCGACCGCCTCCAGCTCCAGCGCCATCATTCCGGCTTCGACCTTGGACAGATCGAGGATGTCGTTGATCAGCGACAACAAATGCTGCCCGCTGGTGAAGATGTCGCCGATGAGTTCGTGCTGGATATCGATCATCGGACCCATCAGCCCGTCCTTGAGCGCCTCGGAAAAACCGATGATGGCGTTGAGCGGCGTGCGCAGCTCATGCGACATCGTGGCCAGGAACTCGGACTTCATCCGGCTGGCATGCTCCAGCTCGATGTTCTTCTCCTGCAAGGTGCGCTCGAAGCGCTTGCGCTCGGTCACGTCGCGCGCGGCGGCGAACACGCCCTGCAGTTTGCGGTCGCGGTTATGGAACGTGGCGGCGTTGTACGACACCACGGTTTCCTCGCCATTCTGGGCGCGCACCGTCAATTCGTAGTCGCTGACCTTGTTCTCGGTGAGGACGCGCTTGATCGCCGCGTCGGCGCGTACCGGGTCGGTGAAGAAGTCCCGGCATGGCGCCCCGATCAGCTCGTCGCGGGTGCGCCCGGTGAGCGCGATCATCTGCTGGTTCACGTCCGAAATGATGCCTTGCGGGTCGGTCGTCATCAGTGCGTCGATGTTCGACTCGATCAGCGACCGGGTGTAGAACTGCTGGTCGCGCAACCGCTGGTCGAGCAAGGCCTGCGCCGCCTCCACCTGCTTGCGCGCCGTGTTGTCGGTGCCGATCAGCAAATAGCCGATGATGCCCTCGTTGGCGTCGCGCAACGCGGTGACCGAAACGATGGCCGGGAAGCGGCTGCCATCCTGGCGGATATAGGTCAGCTCGTAGATGTCCTCGATGCCGCGCGAGGCCTTGAATACGAGCGCTTCGAAACCGGGCGTGATCGGGGTACCGAGCTCGACGCTGAGCGCTTCGGCGCGTGCTATCAATTCCTGAGGGTCGGAAATGTCGGCCGGCGTGATCTTGTTCAAGACTTCCGCGGCGGCATAGCCGAGCATGCGCTCGGCGCCGACGTTGAAGATCTGGATCACGCCCTTGGCGTCGGTGGCGATGCTGGAGAAATTCGCGCTGTTGAAAATCGCGTCCTGCAGGGCGCCCGTCTTGAGCAAGGTCTGCTGACGCCTGAACTCCACGACGCCGGGGGAACCGGCCTGCTTGCTTTCAAGTGCGTGGGCCGGGCCGGTCTTGGGCATGAATTACTGCAGTCGAGGAAGAGATCGACGACAGGAATAGCACGAAGTGCCATCGCAGCTATGTGCGCTAGCGAACGCAGGTTGGTTGTCGGAGGGCCTGCAGTCAGGTCCAAAAATGCAGAAGGCCGGGAAATCCCGGCCTGTGCGTAGTGGTGGGCGGTACAGGGCTTGGGGCGAAGTCAGGTGCCGACGAAGCGGTGGTCGTGTCCATTTATCCTCCCAGCAGTACCGATGATTGGCGCCGACGCCGTGGCAAGGATCGAACGAGAGGCACGGCATCATCTGGACGAACTGCATAGGTTGTCCGGCAAGAGCAACGCGCGGGTAAGCGGACGCGGTTAGACTTAGCCATGACCGCATCCACACCTCCGCCGGATTTTCGCGACCCCGACTTCCGCGATGAATCCGGGTGGAAGCATCTGATTAGCGTCCGTCTACGCGCCTACTGGCCGACACTGCCTGATGAGTTCAAGGCGGAAGTCGCGGCGTTCGCTCAGCAGGCGCACGACGCGAGTTCAGATGCGGATACTTCTCGTCCGCAGGATCTAGCTGGAGTGCCTACTTCGGATCGAAAGCGGAGTTAGCCACAGACAAAAAGAAAGGCCCCCGAAGGGGCCTTCCAGATTCGCTCAGCTACATACAGCACATGTCTTGTGGACAAGATATTTACGCAACCCCTTTCCATTTGCAAGAGTAAACAGCAAGTTGGGGTGTCGCAGGTTCATAGGTCTGAACATGAACTTGTACCAATGAAACTGAACGCGCCGTGTTCGACCCCATTCAGGGCGGGCCTCCTTACTAGGGCGTGATGCCCTAACGTATTGATCCTTCAAAGGTTCCTTTAGGAACCGGTCGATTACAGGCGGTTGACAGCCAAGCTTGTCCGGGCGTACTTTCGACCTCGTTGACCCTTAGCCCCGGTAGCTCAGCTGGACAGAGCACATGTCTTGTAAACTGTAGGTCGCGGGTTCGAGTCCCGCTCGGGGCGCTTTTTTGAGGTCGACATGAATGGCCGCCGCAAGGCGGCTTTTCTTTGGGGGAATTCCGGCCGAACCCTGCTCAGAAGCACGTGGCCGGTCAGCGCTTAGCTGATCGCTTTGCAGGCAACTGCAGACCCTAGTCGACTGAGGAAAAATCAATGAGACAGAAGATTGCTTGGATGAAGCGCATTGTCCGATGGGCCTTCACCCTTCGCCTATTTTGGCTGGCGCTCATTGTCGTCGGCCTTGCTGCGTATATTTGCCTGGAGGCGGCACCGTCGGAACAGAACATCCGGCTGACTGGGCTCGCGCTAGAGATGCTCGGTCTGGCCGCTGCCGCCCAAGGGATTCGAGACACCCGGCAGCTATTTGGCAGACCGAGTTTTGTCCAGATGATTCGTTCGTGGCTGCAGAGCTTTCCGCCCTTGCGATCGAAGACGAGCATGGCCGCGGGATCTGGGACCGTTAGCGTGTCCGCGGTCGCGACGGGCGACGTTTGGATTGGTGGGGGCTCGACAATCGAGTCAAGGCTAGACGCAGCAGAAAAGAACCTGCGCTCAGTTTCCAACCGTCTCAATGCTGCCCACGCGGAGCTTGACCTCGCGCTGCGACGACTCCAGGAGAAGGTGGCTCAGGAGGGTGCACAGCGAGAGCATGAGGATCGAAAGCTCCACGAGAAAATCGAAATGGCGTCAGCAGACGGATTAAGTCTTGCGGCCATTGGCGTCGTTCTACTTGCGGCGGGGCTTATCTTCAGTACGCTGCCGCTGGAACTACTGAATCTTGTCACCTGACCCATCAATGCGGCAACCTGCTTCGCGTGCCAGCCGATCAATCAACTCGCTGTGTTGCAGAAATATACTCTTGAGATAGTTTACAAACACGGCGTCTTCAGGGTCTGCTGCATTGATAAAATCGGCCACTCCGGCGAGGCTAACGTCGACGTCAATCTCGACGCGAATATCCGCTAACACCCGCAAATATCCAGTTCGCAGACGGCGTGAAATGAAGGCGCATTTGAGCAAATATGGAATACGCGCATCATCCAGCTTTTCTTGCGCTTCATCGCGATCCTTTCGCATCTCAGGCATTTGTGCCACCGAGAACCGAAAGAGCTCCGACCACCTTCTCGCATCGAGTTCATTTCCGATGCCGGTCGCGTCAGTCTGCAGCCGAAATAGCCGCTGGTTATCTGCGTGTGCCGCTTGAAGTACTTTTTCTCTCCCCTGCCACTCATCCAGCATGGCCACGAGCGGATTCCGCTCGATTGAAAGCCACATGAATTGCTGAGTGATCTTGTTAGCCAGCTTTTGCAATCCCGACACAGTGGACAATTCGGCAACAGCCCAAGCTGGCGCGGCTTCAGAGTAGCCCTCACCAAACGCCGTCGAGATTTCAGACTGGTCCTTCTCGACGGTCGCGAGCGCCATGATCTGAGCAAGCATCTTGTTAATGCCGCGTATCGCATCCATGAGTATCGCGTGCTTCGCGGTCAGGCGCTGATCCTTCGCGCGGTCTCGTCGCTCCAGGTCCAGTTGCTCAGTAGTCAACAACCCAACGATGGACAGTCCCAGGACAGTTGCCACCACGCCCAAGGCGTTTGCAAAAAATCCAGCCTTGGCGTCCGCGGTCAATTTCGTGCCCAGTACGTCGGGCATGTATCCGGACATTAGCGCGAGCAAGGTGACCAGTGCTCCGAGCACGAGCACCCAGAGGACGCGCCTCGGCCACATCAAATGTCGTTCTTGCGCGCCCGTCGAGCTCAAGCTGATCGCCCTTTGAATGAGATATTAGGTTTGTTTACGACGAAAGCCTTCAACTATCCAACGAATCACAAAAATGAGCGCGTACACGAGCAACCAAGCCGCCAGCGGAGGCGCCAGCGCGACTATCGCAAACGGGGCCCACAAGAATTGTCGCCGCTCTGGAATTGCGGGAGTGATCTTGCCTCCATTGCATCCAAAAGCCTCGTCGAATGAATATTCCTTCTTGTCGGGAAGTGGGTCTGCATCAGTGCAAATCTCGGCGACAGCCGGAGTGAAGCGCACGAACGGAGCGCCGCCATTTCCTAAATTTGGATGAGCCATGACGCCTATAAATGCCATATAGGCTAGCCAGAGCACAGTTAATGCAGTGCCGATTCGTTGCCAGCCATTGAGTTTATTTAGCATTGAACCTAACGCCTTACGCCCCGCGTATCAAGGAATCGACTTTGCTCTTCAATGCCTCTAGGTCGTCGTCTTCAAACGCCCAGGTTAGGTGATTGTCTGGACCCTTGTAGTAGCCGAATCCGCCATTACCCTGTCGCCGAATGTGCCCAACGACCAGCCGGTTGAGGACCACGGCGACTGACCATCCTCCGAGCGCGTCCTTTTCATTGAACTCAACCATGATTCGATCCTCACAAGTTGTGGGGCTGCCTCGCACGCATATAGTGGCACCGGCAGCGCAGCAGGACATACCCGCTCGAATGATTGCGCTGGCGTGAATTGGGTTTCCCCGCCGACTTTGTAGGGCGATAGGCCTCACGGATATCCGTACCGGCGTCCGTACAAAGCAAAAGGCCACCTGTTTAGAGTGGCCTTTTCGCTAAAAAACCCCTATGAATCAGGGGCTTGTTTGGTGGGCGGTACAGGGCTTGAACCTGTGACCCCTGCCGTGTGAAAGCAGTGCTCTACCGCTGAGCTAACCGCCCGGAAGAGGCGCGAATTCTACGATCCGGGACCGGTGCGGTCAAGAAAAGCCGCCAACTCGGCGGTGGATCACGCGGTGGTCGAGGGCCTGAGCCACTTTTCCGTGAATGCCTGCTCGGCTTCCGGCCGGCCGAAATGATAGCCCTGGGCAAAATCGCAGCCCAGCGCCAGCAACGCTGCGGCTTGCCCCGCTTCCTCGACGCCCTCGGCGGTTGTCTTCAGGCCCAGGTTGCGCGCCATGGCGATGATCGTGGTCACGATGGTGTGGTCGTTGGCGTCGGTGAGCATATTGCGCACGAACGAGATATCGATCTTGATCTGGTCGGCAGAGAAACGCTTCAGGTAGGCAAGCGATGAGTACCCCGTGCCGAAATCATCGATGGAAAGTCCAAAGCCGGCCGCGCTGAGCAATTCGAGCACATCCACGGCACGCTCCGGATCGACCATCATGCTGCTCTCGGTGAGCTCGAGTTCGAATCGATCCGGGCCCAGGCCTGCCTGGTGCACGATCTTGAGCAGGCGGCCGACAATGTCGGGATCTTCCATCTGCAATGCCGAAACGTTGATCGCCATCCTGCCGTCCAGATGCAATCCCCTGCCCTCCCAGGCATTGATCTGGCGGCAAGCCTCCCTGAGCACCCAATCGCCGAGTTGCACCATCAGGCCGCGCTCCTCGGCGACCGGAATGAATTCCGCAGGACTGATCCAGCCGAGTTCCGCGTCGTGCCAGCGCAACAACGCCTCCGCGCCAATAACCTGCCCGGAATCCAAGTCGATTTGCGGCTGGTAGTACAGCTGCAGCTTTTCCGACTCCAGGGCATGGACGAGGCGCTTGGACAGGGTTAGCCGCTTCTCCAGCTCGGCGCCCATTTCCGCCTGGTACAAGCGGTAGCCCCCGCCGGCGGCCTTGGCGCGATACATGGCGATGTCGGTGCGCTTGATCAAGTCCTCGCAGGTCTGGCCGTCCGTGGGGTAGAACGCGATACCGATGCTGGCGCCGATGCTGTGCGAGTGCCCGAGCAGCTCC
>JBAZBG010000068.1:0-8579 GCA_041671585.1 Arenimonas sp.
CTGGCCTCGGGCGAAGACGGCAAAGCATCGCTCGTCGCCGGTGTGAAGGGTTCCCCAATGGGCAGGGTCAAGGCCGGCGAACTACTCGCACATGTGGCCGGTCAGATAGGTGGCAAGGGCGGTGGCCGGCCCGATATGGCGCAAGGCGGAGGGCAGGACGGACCCGCGTTGGCGGTGGCCCTGGCCGGCGTCCGCGAGTGGGTTGCCCAGCGATTGAACTAGGCAGCTCACTGCCGGCTAGTACTTTCATTGCATTGCGCCACGGGCCCAGCCGCTCTACCATCGGGCCAGTTGCGTAAATCGTAGCTTGGAACCGCGGGAAATTCTGTGCCCCGTGGCCGGTGCAAGGAAGTATCGGAAGGAAGTGCCATGCTGATTTTGACGCGTCGTGTGGGCGAGACCCTGATGATCGGTGACTCCGTCACCGTCACGATTCTCGGTGTCAAGGGCAATCAGGTTCGCGTCGGCATCACCGCCCCGAAGGACGTTGCCGTGCATCGGGAAGAGATATTCCAGCGCATCGGCCGGGAAACCGCCGCCCAGGCGCCAGACAAGACCCCGGACGATTCTGGTTTACCAGAGGGCAGCTAAGCGGCTATCCTATGCGACCTGATCAACAGGCCCTGCCTGTTGCCAGCGACAAATCCCGGAGAGATGCCCGAGTGGCCGAAGGGGCTCCCCTGCTAAGGGAGTATGGGCCTTAACTCCCATCGAGGGTTCGAATCCCTCTCTCTCCGCCAGTAATAGAAACGCTCCCAACCGGGGGCGTTTTTATTTCAGGTGGGTTGGAATTGTTCATGTCAGGTTGACGATGTTCGCGCAGCCCGTCATAATTACTGTTCTGCGCGCCCGTAGCTCAGCTGGATAGAGCACCAGGCTACGAACTTGGTGGTCGGGAGTTCGAATCTCTCCGGGCGCGCCACTAAAAACAACGAAGGGCCAGTGAGCAAAACTCACTGGCCCTTTCGTTTTTCTTGTTACGCGCAAGGCTCGCTTCTTCAATCGCGCGTTCCTCAGCTTAGTTCGGGCAGTCCAGGGCGACGCAGCCGACATCGGCCTGAAATTGGTTATGGCAGGAATCGACTCGCTAGTAGCCGGCTAGTAAGTACCCACTACTGGATAGTCAGACTTACCTGCAGGGCAGGATCCAGCGCTACCGACGACGGACAGTGATCGGTATAATTCCTGAAGGGGATGCTGCCTCGGTCGATCGACCGGGCAGTGAGTGTCAACGCTTCGATCCGTTTTTCCATGAGCCGCGCACCTTTTCGTGCGCGGCTTTGCTATGTGACTTGGGGATAGTGCATGCGATTCAATTCGAAATCCGCTCACGCAACGTTGAGCTTGTCGGTGATGCTTCTGCTGCTGATGTCCGGCGCCGCCTCGGCGCAAGAAGGCAAAGCTCCGTGGGAAGAGTATGACAAGCTGATCAACAAGCGGAAAGCGGTGACCACGCTTGGGCCGCAGATGTTCGGCGACCAGGTGGACCTGGCCACCGGCACGCTCACGTTCGCAAACACGGATGTGTCCGTCCCCGGCATCGGCTCCCTGCCGGTCGCAGTCACGCGCAAGTTCGCGATACACAGCGACAAGGAACCGGCGGGCGGCTTGTTCGGCGATTGGGAACTCGACATTCCCAACATAAGCGGCTTGTTCGCCCCGACCTGGCACGACAACCGTTGCGACGTCGCAGCGCCTCCTGCAATGGCCGTCGTCGGCGACGGTACGTCCACCTTGGTTCCCGGAACGCGTTACTGGCAGGGAAACAACGCAAGCATGCCTGGCGGGGGCGAGCTACTGGCCCTTAGTTCCGCCAGCACTCGCCCCTCCACGGGCGGTCCGTATTTTTGGGTCACTCCCGGCCGCACGGTGTTCAGCTGCCTGGGCACGATCGAGAATGGCACCGGCCAAGGCTTCCTGGCCGTGACCGCCGACGGCACCAAGTACTGGTTCAACCGCATGGCACAGACCCCGGCTACCGAGCACGATCACACGTGGCAGATATTCAACAACAGTAACCCCTGGGATACGAATCCGCCCGCGGCCTATACCACCGGCACGCTCATTCGCAAGCGAAACACGCTGTATGCCACACGTGTGCAGGACCGCTTCGGCAACTCCGTCACGTACACGTACACCAATGCGTACAACCAGCCGGTCAAGATCAGTTCGATTACGGCCAGCGATGGCCGCAGCATTACCTTTCGCTACAGCGGCAACGTCATCGATCGGGTCACCAGCGACGGTCGCAACTGGGACTATCACTACACATCGGGCCGCCTGGCCGGCGTGACGCAACCCGATGGCGGGCACTGGACGATTGCGTTCTCGGATTTTTCCAAAGCCAACATCGAGTATCTCGCTGACGGCACGGACACCTGGCGAAACTGCTTCCGGCCCGGGCCCATAGATGCGCTGTACTCCGGCCCGTACGTTGGCACGATCACGCACCCGTCTGGGGCGGTGGGCACTTTCACGGCTGCGCCGATAGTCCTGGCTCGTACCAACGTGCCCGCGCTGTGTGAAAATTACGTTTCGAAGACTGCTTCCAACAACTACAACGACCAGTCCAATGACTACGCCATCTTTCCCATCAGATGGCACTCGATCGCGCTTACCGGCAAGCAAATTGCCGGACCCAGCCTGCCGCTGCAGTCTTGGACCTTCAGCTATTCCAGTGCTGTGTCATGGTTCTATCCTGATGGCCAGACTGAGCCATATAAGTGCGATTCGCTCACCTGTGCGGATCCGATCTGCGTGAGCGATTCATGCGCCGGCGGGCGAACCAAAACGACTGTCGTCGGACCAGATGGTGAATGGAAGCGGTACAGCTTCGGCAACAGTTACCGATACAACGAAGGCAAGCTGCTGAAGATCGAGGAAGGGATGGACGAAAACACCATCCTGCGCACGACTGCCAAGACCTATGACCTTGCATTATCCGGCCAGCCTTACCCTGTAAGAGTCGGTGGTAGCCAGCACCCCTACACGGACGGATTCACGTCGGAGTACCCGCGACCTGAGATTTCCACGGTAGTTTCCCAGCAGGCCGTGACCTTTTCGCGCAGCGTAGATACGGGATGCACGGCGGCCGGGGCCTTCTGTCTGGACAATTTCCTTCGTCCGACCAAGCAGACCCGTTCCAGCTCGCTGGGCTACAGCGCAGTCGACACCACGACTTATTACGACCACCTGAACAAGTGGGTGCTCGGACAAGTCGCCACGCAGACCACCAACGGCATTCAGACGGCGCGCACCGACTACCAGCTGATGACCGCCTTGCCGATTCGCTCTTATTCCTTCGGCGTGCTTACGCACACGCTCACCTACGACGCCTATGGCTCCTTGGCTACGGTGAAGGACGGTCGCAACTACATCACCAACGTCAGCGACTGGTATCGCGGCGTGCCGCGCCTGATCACCTACCCGAACGCTCAAACCGAGGCCGCCACGGTCAGTCCGATGGGTGAGGTGCTCACGACCAGGGATGAACTGGGCTACATCAACACCTACGGTTACGACCCGATGGGCCGCCTGAAAATCATCAAGTATCCGACTGGCGACAGCACCGCATGGGCGGACACTACGCTGCCTTTCCTGCTGATGTCCGGCCCCGAGTACGGGATTCCCGCCGGCAATTGGAAGCAGGTCGTCGCCACCGGCGATGGCCAGACCACGACCTTTTACGACGCGCAGTGGCGACCGGTGTTGGCGATCACAGAAGACACCGCCAATCCGGCGAGCAAGAGCTTCGTGGTCAACCGTTACGATGCCGGCGGCCGCCTGGTGTTCACTAGTTACCCGGTCGGCAGCCTGACCACGATCAACGACACGCTGCAAGGAACGACGACGGAGTATGACGCCTTGGGTCGCGCCATCAAGGTCATGCAGGATTCCGAACTCGGCATGCTGACCAGCACCACTGAATACCTGCCTGGATTCGTCACCCGCACGACCAACCCAGGTCTCTCCCAGACCACGACCAGCTACCAGGCTTTTGACACACCGGACACCAGCCGGCCGGTGTTGATCTTGGCGCCGGAAAACGTGACCACGATCATTACGCGAGATGTGTTCGGCAAACCGCTGAGCGTGACTCGCGCCGGGTCGGAGGACTGACCGATGAACCACGCCGCTGTTACTGCTGGCAGTCATGCCGAAAACCATTGCGCCCGTTCGTTGGACCAATCCCGCCGTCTTGCCGATCAGGGGAAGCAAATGTTGCATAGGTTAGTGAAATGGATGCGCCCGAAAGGCGCCGGGTCCGCGCGCAGCTATTCGCTAGTGTTTGCGCTGTTGTGCCTGCTCGCACTGCCTGGCACCGCCTGGAGCGCGCCGACGGTGACCTTTTCCACGTCCTCGAGTACGTCGTCGGAACCGGGTTCGTTCGAGCTGAGGGCGAGCGCCGGGGGGCCTGCGTCTATTGCCTACGTCGACTTCTACTCCAATGGTGCCTTTATCAGGAGAATCCGGGCGTACCCCTACACTTACGTTTACTCCGGCCTGGCCGCGGGCTCCTACACGCTGAAGGCGATCGCCACCGACACGATGGACGAATCCGCCGAGTCGAATGCGGTAACCGTCACGGTAACCAGCGGTGCCAACAACGCGCCCACCGCGACGCTCATCAGTCCAGCCAACAATGCCACCGGCGTCGCTCCGGCCAGCTTCAGCATGGAAGCAGAAGCCTGGGACACCGATGGCACCCTCATCAGTGTCAGGTTCATGTCCGGCACGACGGAGCTGTGCCGAGACACTTCTTATCCTTACACCTGCACCTATACGTTCACAGACGGCGGCAACTATGCGTTGAAAGCGGTGGCGACCGACAATGCGGGCGCTACCGGCACCTCGGCCGCGGTCAACATCTCTGTGACCTGGCCACCCAATATCTTGCCCACGGTGACCTTGACGTCACCCTACGATGGCGCCTGGAACTTCGCGCCAGCCACCTTTGCGCTGGGCGCTGATGCCACGGATGTCGATGGCACGATCAGCAAGGTCGTATTCAAATCCAACGGCGCAGTGATTGCGACCGACACGACCGCGCCATATTCCTACAGCTACGCCAATCTCGCCGCCGGCACGTACGCCATCACGGCGACGGCGACGGACAATCGCGGCGACGCCGTAACATCCGCGGTGGCGACCGTGACCGTGGCTCCCGCCCCAGCGGTGTCATTAACCCGCACCTACGTCTACGACGCCAATCAACGCCTGTGCAAGACGATCAACCCGGAGTCGGGCGCGACGGTGATCGACTACGACGCCGCCGGCAATATCGCCTGGACGGCGGAAGGCACGACGCTGACGACGAACACCTGCGATCGCGGCAGCGTCACTGCCGGCCAGAAAACCGTGCGTACCTACGACGCGATGAATCGCGTGATTGCGGTCAGCACGCCGGGCGGCACCGCGGACCTGATCACGACCTACGAGCCGGACGGCCGGGTCAGCAGCCTGACCGCCGCCAATCCGGGTGGCATCAACGTCACCACCACCTACAGCTACAACCAACGCCGCCTGCTGACGGCCGAGACCTCGAACAACAATGACGAGGTGCTGTATGGCCTGGGATATGGCTACAACGCCAATGGTCATTTGAACGAGATCGCTTATCCGGACTACCCGCTCAACCCGCCAGTTACCTATACCCTTGATGGTCTCGGACGGGCAACGAAAGTGGCCTCGGGCACGACGACCTACGCCAGCAACATCAGCTACTTCCCGAACGGGGCCATTCGCAGCTTCACCTACGGCAACGGCATCGTCCACACGATGGACCATGCCATCGATCCGACGACCCTGAAGAGCCGCCAATTGCCCGGTCGCAGCCGCGACCTGAAAGGCACCGCGATCATCCTGGACGACACCTACGTCTTCGACAAGAACGGCAACGTCGACCGCATCACCGACGCGACACCGGCCGGCCCAAACAACCGCTCGCGGGACCTGGGCTACGACGGCCTGGACCGCCTGATCGTGGCCGACGCGCTCTACCAGTGGGGGCAGGCGACCTATGCCTACGACGCGCTGGACAACCTGCGCCTGGCCGACCAGGGCGCGCGCAAGTACCGCTACAACTACGACCCGACCAGCAATCGTCTGACCTCCATCAAGGATCCGGCCGCCGCCACCCAGTTCACCCTGGGCTACGACGCCCGCGGCAACACCACCAGCAAGGATGGGGTAACCAGCCAGGCGTTCGTGTTCGACGCGGCCAACCGCCTGAACGAAGTGACCGGTCAGCAGGTATACCGCTATGACGGCCAGGGCCGCCGCGTGCAGACCACCGACGTTGGCAGCGGCAGCGCCGACGACATGTACTGGATCTACAGCCAGAGCGGGCAGGTGCTGTACACCCACGAATCCCGCCGCAGCCGGAACCTGAGCTACATCTACCTGGGCAACACCCAGGTGGCCACGCGCGCCGTTACGCTCCCCGGCGGCGCGGAAACGATCAGCTACCAGCACACCGATTC
Organism: Arenimonas sp.; assembly: GCA_041671585.1. Taxonomy (GTDB): domain Bacteria; phylum Pseudomonadota; class Gammaproteobacteria; order Xanthomonadales; family Xanthomonadaceae; genus Arenimonas. The sequence continues at coordinate 6,483 of JBAZBG010000068.1, forward strand.
GTTGGGCAGCATCGTCGCTGAAACCAACGCCAGCGGCGTGGTGACCAAGCGCAACAGCTATGCGCCGTATGGCGAAGCCTACGCACCGACCGTTATTGACGGCACCGGGTATACCGGGCATGTGATGGATCAGGCGACTGGGCTGACGTATATGCAGCAGCGCTATTATGATCCGCAGGTTGGGCGCTTTCTCAGCGTTGATCCTGTCAGCACCGACGCCGAAGCCGGTGAGAATTTCAATCGCTATTGGTACGCCAACAACAATCCCTATCGGTTTACGGATCCGGATGGCCGATTCGTCGTGCAGCTTGGAGGCACCGTGGGTGGTGCCGTCCTCGGAGTACTTGCGCAAGCTGGATCCGATTTGATACATGGAGAGCTGTCAAGCGGTGGTACGTATGCAGGAGCAGCTGCCGGCGGTGCCGTGGCGGGACTCATATTGACGACCACGTTGAATCCCGCGGCCGCTACTGCAGCGGGAACAGTGGCAATGGGAGCCCTGGCGGGTGGGGCGGGCGGTGCGACTTCGAGCATTACTCAGCAGATGGTCGATGACGGCGCGGTAAACGATCCTGGCGCTGTGGGAAAGAGCACAGCCCTAGGCGCAGTGGTTGGCGCGGCAGCGCCGGGCGCAAAGATCCCCGGAATCACCACCGGGCGCAACTCATTTGCCGCCGTCGCCAAGACCGCGAACACTAAACTTGCAAACGGAACAATAAAGACTGTAAGTGCGACGACGGTGGCAAAGTCGGTCGTTGCGAGCACGGCCGAAGGATCGAAGGCCGCAGCAGCCGAGGTCGTGGTTCAGACTTCAAACAGAGCCATTGACAAACTGAAACAGTGACGAGGACCGTTCCTAGAAAAATCATCATGAGAAGTTTGCAAAAGTCGCTTCCCGATACTCCCGGGACTCTGGTGATCTCCACATGGACATTGAATAGGCTGGGGGTCTACTGGATCCCCGTTCTTTGGCTATGGTTCGGAGTTCGCGATTTCTTGAAACGAGGGGATGGGCTCGATCTATCCGTTACCTTATGTCTTGCCACGGTTTTGGTGCTGTCGTGCGAATACTGGTTATTTGGTTATCGCGTACGTCTGTCTCGGGATCACATTTTTTACCGGCACCGAGGATCTCCTTGGGCCAAAGAGGTTTCAATAGATAGAAGACTTATCTCTCGAGTTGAGCATGTGTATTTTTCGAGAAAGAAGGGCTTAAGGTCGGCTCGTCTTCGAATTCATGTTAGTAATCGTCGAGAATCGATCGATCTGTTTATCGGCAGCTTTAGGCCTCGAGACATTAGATCGCTCTTAGAGTGGCTTCCTGGAGTTTCGAGTTACAAGCAACCCTAGACGAGCCCCTAAATCTCCCCAACCACCTCCACCTGCCGTCGCGCCTGCACCCCCACCGGCAACAACCTTTCATACTCCCCCCTCACCACCCCATAACACTCGCAAACCCGCTCCTCCAGCGCCGGCCGATCCAGCACCGCAATCTTTCCACGGCTGTAATAGATCACCCCGGCATCCTGCAGCTTGCCCGCCGCCGCAGTCACGCCCTCGCGGCGCACCCCGAGCATCTGCGCAATCAACTCCTGCGTCATGGTCAGCTCGTTGCCGAAATGCCGGTCGAGGCTCAGCAGCAGCCAGCGGCAGATTTGCTGGTCCAGGTTGTGGTGCCGGTTGCACACCGCGGTCTGCGCCATCTGGGTGATCAGCGCCTGGATGTAGCGCAGCGCCAGTAGCTGCAGTGGGCCGGCGCCTTTGAGCTCCCGTCGGACCACGCCGGCGCCGAGGCGAAAGCCCTGGCCGTCGGTCTGCACAACGGCCAGGTTGGAAGGACTGGACCCGTCCATGAACAAGGAAATCCCGACCAGGCCTTCGCGACCGACCAGCGCCGTGGCCACGGAGGCGCCGTCCTCCATCCGGTAGTTCAGGGAAACGATGCCGGCGCAGGGGAAAATGATGTCGGTCTGCGCTTGCCCGGGCTTGTGCAGCACGTCTCCGGCGTGCAGCCGGATTGGCTCCAGCTCAGGCAGCAGGCGGCGGTACTCCTGCGGGGGCAGGCAGGCGAGCAGGTGGTTGCTGGGAGGCGTTAGC
>JBAZBG010000069.1:0-2037 GCA_041671585.1 Arenimonas sp.
GGCTGTTCGAACAAACCGAACGGCTGCGTCAGCACGACGCCGGCGGTTTCCCAATGTCCGGACGGCGTGTCCTTGCCGCAGGCGCGTTCGACGGCGTGGCCCCAGACTCCCTCCGGCGCTGGCATGACTTCGAACCCGGGCGCGGCGCGGCCGTGTGCCGCGGCGTGCGCCTGCGGCAGGCCGAGCCTGGACAAATTCGGAATACGCAGCGGACCGCGCGACGCGGCCGCGCAGGCGGCGGCGATATGACCGAAGGTGTCGGCGCCGGCATCGCCGTAGTCGGCCGCGTCGGGTGCGGCGCCGACGCCGAGGGAATCGAGCACCAGCCAGATGGCGCGGCTCATGACTCGATATCCGCCTGCGTGTGCCACTGCAGCAGCGGTTGCGCAGCCGGCGCGGAGTCTTCAATCCGGAATGCGGCGCGCACGACCGCAGCAGCGAGTTCGGCATCGGATTCGCTGCGCGCATGCACGATGGCCAAGTGCTGTCCGGTTTCGATGCTCTCGCCACGACCGGCGACAGCAGTCAGTCCCACCGCATGATCCAGCGTTTGCTCCGGCACTATCCGGCCGCCGCCGAGCTGCACGACCGCCATGCCCAGGGCGCGCACATCCAACGCCGTAACGTGGCCGCCGCGGACGGCAAGCACGGCGCGTTGCACTGGCGCTCGTGGCAGATGCGCCTCCGGCCGCTCCAGCAAATCCTTCGGTCCGCCCAGGGCGGCCACCATGCGCGCGAATCGTTCAGCGGCGGCGCCTGATGACAAGGCAACGCGCAAACGCGCCTCCGCGTCGGCGGCATCGCTGGCCAACCCGCCCAGGCAAAGTAGTTCGCCGGCCAGGGCCAGGCTCAGTTCGAGCAGGCGCGGGCAACCACCGCGGCCGCACAACAGGTCGAGCACCGCGCGCACTTCGAGCGCGTTGCCGGCATCGCGGCCGAGCACCTGGCCCATGTCGCTGAGCGCCACGCGCAACTTCAAGCCGCTGCCCTCGGCCACTCGCGCCATGCGATCGGACAAGGCGCGGGCTTCGGCCAGGCCCGGGGTCTGGGCGCCGTTGCCGATCTTGATGTCGAGCACCAGCGCTTGCGCGCCGCCGGCCAGTTTCTTCGACAGTATCGATGGCACGATCAGATCCGGCACATCCACGGTGGCGGTAACGTCGCGCACCGCATACAGCCGGCGATCAGCCGGCACCAGTTGGGCGCTCTGGCCGATGATCGCGCAGCCGACGTCGGCGACAACTTCGTGCAGGCGATCGTGCGGCGGATTGACGTTATAGCCGGCCAGGCTTTCCATCTTGTCCAGCGTGCCGCCGGTATGGCCCAGGCCGCGGCCGGAGATCATCGGCACGTAACCGCCGCAGGCCGCCACCAGCGGCGCCAGCAACAGGCTCACGCAATCGCCCACGCCGCCGGTCGAATGTTTGTCCAGCACCGGACCAGGCAGGTGATCCCAGTGCAGGCGTTGACCGGAGTCGCGCAGGGCAAGCGTGAAATCACGGCATTCGTCGATTTGCATTCCGCGCCAGGCGACCGCCATGGCAAAGGCCGCCACCTGCCCTTCGCTCCATTCGCTATTGGCGATTCCGCGCGCCACCTGCTGCAACTGGCCGGCGTCGAGGCGCCCGCCTTCGCGCTTGATGCGAATCAGCGTAGCTGCAGGCTGGGAATTCATTCCGGCGCCGCCAGGGCCGCGGTGATTTCGCCGAACAAAGCACTCGCGCCGATGCGGAAATGCGCCGGGGTAATCCAGTCGGCGCCCAGCCGCGATTCGGCCAGCTCCAGGTAAGTGTGGGCATCGGCCAAGGTTCGGATACCGCCGGCCGCCTTGAAGCCGCAACGGCCGCCAAAGTCGGCGATAGCATCAAGCATGATCGCGGCCGCGGCGGGCGTGGCATTGACGCCGACTTTGCCGGTCGAGGTTTTCAGGAAATCCACGCGTGCGGCCAGGCCGATGTTGCAGGCCTGTCGAATCATGTCGGCGTTCGCCAACTCGCCAGTCTCCAGGATCAGTTTGAGCGTCACTCCGGCACCGCA
>JBAZBG010000069.1:2137-8539 GCA_041671585.1 Arenimonas sp.
TGCCGGTCGAGGTTTTCAGGAAATCCACGCGTGCGGCCAGGCCGATGTTGCAGGCCTGTCGAATCATGTCGGCGTTCGCCAACTCGCCAGTCTCCAGGATCAGTTTGAGCGTCACTCCGGCACCGCACGCTTCGCGGCAATCGGCGACCACGGCCTCAGCGAGCCCCAGCTCGCGGCGGCGCAGCGCGCGATACGGCAGCACCAGGTCGATCTCGTCGGCGCCAGCGGCCAGTGCGCGCCGTGTTTCGCGCACCACGCGGCCGCGCAGGCTGCTGCCATCGGGAAAATTCACTACCGTCGCCACCCTGGCGGTAGTGCCGCGCAGGGCGCGGCGCGCCGTGGTCACGTGTTCGGGGTACACGCACAGGGCCGCGGGCAGGCCATGCGCCGTGCGTGCGGAAGCGCACAGCGTCTCGATCAGTTCGGGAGTGTCGTCCTCGCCCAGGCTGGTGAGATCGAGCAAGGGCAGCAAGCGCAGCGCGAGGGCGCGGCGGGACAATTCAATGGCGGACACGGCAGCTCCAATCAGGAAGTCCGCACTAGCTTAGCGTGCACGACAAAGTTCTGAGCATCGCCGGGCCGGCCTTCGCCGATCATGGCCGGCCCGGCCGCGCCGCCCCGGCCTCAGGGCCGGCTGCCAACGTACTCAAGCTGCAACCAGACTTTGCGGGTATCGCGGGCAAAGCTGTCGCTGCGGTAATCGGCAAACTTGACCAGCCCGGACCATCCGGCAATCAACGGCGCGGCCAGCGACAGATTCCATTCGCGGCCATAGTGCGCGCCAAGATCGGCGTGGTAGTCGTGACCGGCCACCATCCATGTGGCCTTGCCGATCTTTCCCGAGGCGCTCACGCTGACGTCCTCGAGTCCGCCGGCCGGCGTCACCAGAAATTTGTCGGCCCAGCCATTGAAGGCGTGCAAGGTCGCCAGCGGCGTTTGCAGCGCGTGCTGGCCGTTGCCGCCAAGGTGTTCCCAGCCAAGCTTCCACGTGATGCCCCGCGCCTGCAACGAGGGTTCGATCAACCAGTAGTTGTGCGCGAATTGCAGCGGGTTGTCGGCGTAGTCGGTTTGGCGCGCGAACTCCGCGGTCCAACCCCAGGTCAGCGCAGAACCCGCATGACTGCCGCTCCAGCGCAAACCGTGCGTCGCGGTCGACGCCGGGGCGACATCCTGGTCCTCGTGCAGGTAGGCGTAAGCGACCCATTGCTGCGAGCCGTGCTTGAACGATGCATTGAACAGATGGGTGCCGAGGTCGCGCTCGCGTGCGAGCGGATCCAGCGCATCGTCGCCGGCAATGCGATGCACGCGATCGAGCCAGTAGTAGCGAAGCTTCAGATCGGCCGTGGGGCTGGCTTCCAATGCGAGCGCATCGAAGGTCTGCTCGTTCTGCCGCCAGCCGACGTTGCCGACGAAACGCTGGTTGTCGAGCAGGATCCGCTGCCGCCCGATGGTGCCGGCCGCACGCGAGCCGCGCCAGCCCAGCCAAGCCTGGTTGATTTCGGCGCCCGACGGATCGGTGATCGCGGGCAGGCCGCTTTGTCCGTTGGCGCCGCTGTTGTAACGGTTGCCCGCACTGGCGATGCCCTCGCCTTCCACCAGCGCCGTCCAGCCGCGGCCGAGTTCGGCGCGCAGCGCCGCGCGCAGGCGCAAGGTATCGGCATCGGCGTCACGGACGAACGCAGCGTCGTCGACGCTTTCGTGGCGCAGGCGCAGGTTCCAGTCGAAGTGCATTACCTCAGTGGCTGCAACGGGTGTAGCCTGCAACGTCAACGCAATACACAGGGGCAGCAGCAGCCGCGACATCAGCGCTTCTCCAGACTGGACTGACGCGAGTTTCGGCTCGTATCCGCAGCCACGCCTTGATCGGGGTCAAGCGCATCCGATACCTTCTACGGCAATTCTTCCAACTTGATTCAGATCAGGGCGAATACCCTGACCTATCCGGAACATGCCGACATAGTCCACGAGCCCATGGGAAAACTCGCAATGAAACATGTCACCTCACTACTGCTGATGGTTGTCGCTGCCAGCGCACTCGCACTCGCCGGCTGCGATCGCAGTCGCGACGCCGAACCACCGCCTGCGCAGAACACGGCGCAACAAGACACCGGCGGCTCGCTCAAGGGTGACCTCGGCCCACCGCAGGGACCTGACATCGAGGCGGTGCTGACCAGTCCGCCGATGGTTCCGCCGGCCACTGGCCGCAAGGCGCCGGCCCGCGTGATCGTCCAACTGGACGTGGTCGAAAAGGAAATGAATATTTCCGAGGGCGTCACCTACACCTTCTGGACCTTCGGCGGCACGGTCCCCGGCAGCTTCATCCGCGTGCGCCAGGGCGACACCGTGGTCTTCCACCTGCGCAACATGCCGGACTCGAAGATGCCGCACAACATCGACCTGCACGGCGTCACCGGACCCGGTGGCGGCGCTGCATCGAGCTTCACGGCGCCCGGCCATGTCAGCCGTTTCACCTTCAAGGCGCTCAATGCCGGTCTGTACGTGTACCACTGCGCCACCGCCCCGGTCGGCATGCACGTGGCCAATGGCATGTACGGCCTGATCCTGGTCGAGCCGCCGGAAGGACTGCCGCCGGTCGACAAGGAGTACTACGTGATGCAGGGCGACTTCTACACCGCCGGCAAGTATCGCGAGAAAGGCCACCAGAACTTCGACATGCAGAAGGGCATCGACGAGAACCCGACCTACGTGCTGTTCAACGGTTCCGAGGGTGCTCTCACCGGTGACAAGGCGCTGACTGCCAAAGTTGGCGAGAACGTGCGCCTGTTCGTCGGCAACGGCGGCCCGAACCTGGTCTCGAGCTTCCACGTGATCGGCGAAATCTTCGACAAGGTCTGGTTCGAGGGCGGCACCCGTTACCAGGAAAACGTGCAGACGACGCTGATCCCCTCGGGTGGCGCGGCGATCATGGAATTCCGTCTGGAAGTGCCCGGCAGCTACGTCATGGTCGATCACTCGATCTTCCGCGCCTTCAACAAGGGTGCATTGGCGATCCTCAAGGCCGACGGTCCCGAGAACAAGGCGATCTACTCCGGCAAGGAAGTCGATGCGATGTACATCGGCGAACGCGCCCAGCCCAACCTGGCGGCGGTATCCAGCGCGGCATCGGCCGCCACCACCGGCGCGCTGACCGTCGAGGACCAGATCAAGGCCGGCCAGGCGCTGTTTGCCGGCACCTGCTCGACCTGCCACCAGGCCAACGGCGAGGGTCTGCCGAATGTATTCCCGCCGCTGGCCAAGTCGGATTACCTGGCCAAGGATCCGAAGAAGCTGATCGACATCGTTCTGCACGGACTCACCGGTCCGGTAACCGTCAACGGCAAGGACTACAACTCCGTGATGCCGCCGATGACGCAGTTGACCGACGATGAAATCGCCAATATCGGTACCTACGTGCTCAACAGCTGGGGCAACCCGGGGGGACGCATCGACAAGGCCGAGGTGGCCGTGGTTCGCAAGGCCGCGCCGGCAGCGGCAGGCGCCGAGCATTGATCGATGCGCCGGCTCGCCACGCTGCTGCTGATGATGGTGCCCTTCGCCGGTGCGTTCGCCGGCGAAGGGGAATACGTGCGGCTGCCCGGTGGTACGTTTCGCACGGCATTGAAGTACGAGGACAGCAAGAATGGCGTCCGCATCGCTCCCTTCGAGCTGATGCGGCTGCCGGTCACCAATGCCCAGTTCCTTGCCTTCGTGCAAGCCAATCCACAGTGGCGGCGCGACCGCGTGGCCAGTGTGTTCGCCGACGGCCACTACCTGGAAGGCTGGCCCCAGCCCACGCAGCTGACCGGCGAGGTGCAGGCCAGGCAGCCGGTCACGCAAGTTAGCTGGTTCGCGGCGCAAGCCTACTGCGAGGCGCAGCAGGCCAGGCTGCCGACCTGGTCGGAATGGGAATTTGCCGCCGCGGCCGATGAGACCCGGCGCGACGCCCGCGAAGATCCGGCATGGCGCGAACGCATCCTGTCCTGGTATTCGCGACCATCCTCGAAAGCCCTGCCAAGGGCCGGGCTGCAAACGCCGAATGCCTATGGCGTGCAGGACCTGCACGGACTGGTCTGGGAATGGACCGATGATTTTTCTTCGTTGCTGGTTTCCGGCGACAACCGCAACCAGGGCGACGCGGACAAGAGCCGCTTCTGTGGCGCCGGCGCCCTGTCGATGGAGGACACCGAGAATTTCGCCGTGCTGATGCGCGTGGCGATGCTGTCATCGCTGGAGGCCAATGGAACCACGCGGAATCTTGGCTTCCGCTGTGCGAAGGATCTGCCATGAAGCGCCTGCTGCGTTGCCTGGTCGGTTCGCTCGCGCTGGCCGCCGGCCTGTCGGCGCTCGCCGCGCCTGCCAATCCGCTGCCTTCCGACTCGGTCTACCAGCTGGACGTGCCGATGATCGACCAGTCCGGCCGGTCGCTGAATTGGCGCGACCAACGCGGCCGTCCGCGCGTGGTGTCGATGTTCTACAGCTCCTGTCCTTACATTTGCCCGCTGATCGTCGATAGCGGCAAGGCGATCGAACACGCGTTGACGCCGGCCGAGCGGGCGCGGCTCGGCATCACGCTGGTCAGCCTGGACCCGAAACGCGATACCCCGCGCGCGCTTGCCGCACTCGCGGCGCGACGCCAGCTCGACCCAGCACGGTGGACCTTGCTGCGTCCCGCCGAACGCGACGTGCGCGCGATCGCCGGCGTGCTTTCGATTCGCTATCGCGCGCTGGCCGACGGGGAGTTCAACCACACGAGTGTGTTGATCCTGCTCGATGCCGATGGCCGGGTGCTGGCGCGGACCGAGCAGATCGGGACGCGACTGGAGCCTGGCTTCGTCGCGGCCGTTCGCCGGGCGATTGCAGCGAGTGCCAAGCCGAAAGCCCGGGCGGCCGCAGCCGGAAAGTGACGCGACGTGGGGGCGTGGGAATGGTCGCGATGGGGCGGCCGCCCCTTCGCGAAACTTACACAGGCGTCTTGCGTGGAGTTACCAAGGCAGAATGCGCCGCAGCGTGTTGTCGCGAAGCACGTAGTGGTGGAACAGCCCGGCGGCCGCGTGGATGCCGATGAGGAAGTAGCCGGTCTTGCCTGCCGTCTTATGTAGATCCTCAATAGTTTCCGCTAACGCCTTGTTTTCATTGATTAGTGGCGGTAGTTCCAGCCCGAAAAACGGGATCGCCTCGCCTTCCGCGCTGAGGATCATCCAGCCGGCGATGGGCATGGCGAACATCAACAGGTAGAGCGCCAGGTGCATCGTCCTGGCGGCCAGCGTTTGCCAGCGCGGCGGCGCGGGCACGATGCCCGGCACCGGACCGGTCAGGTGCACGATCACGCGCAGGGAAACCAGCGCCAGCACCGACAGCCCCAGCATGAAGTGCCAGGTCTTGAGCGCCTCGCGCGGGTCGCTGCCGCGCGGATAAATCTCGCGCAACTCGATGCAGGTGTAGACGGCCGCGATCAGCAGCAGCATCAGCCAGTGGAAGCCGATCGACAGCGAGCCGTAGCGATAGGCGTCGTTGCGCAAGTTCATTGGATCGTACCTCCCGGATATTTTCAGAGAGATTCTCGCACGCAACCGCTTGAGTATCGAACGGCAGGCCGGCGACCCGATTCTCATCCAGGCACCGCCATCTGGACTTGACCTGGGTCAAGTCGCGCATCCGCCTGGCCCGGAAAATATATGCCGAACTGCTTGAGGGATTGGCCATGGCCACAGAGGCAACTACAGGAACCTACAACGACAAGATTGTGCGCCAGTTCACGGCCATGACCGTGGTCTGGGGCGTGGTCGGCATGTTGGTCGGCGTGTTCATCGCCGCCCAGCTGTATTGGCCCGAATTGAACTTCGGCATCCCCTGGCTCAGCTACGGGCGATTGCGGCCGCTGCACACCAACGCGGTGATCTTCGCCTTCGGCGGCTGCGGCCTGATCGCCACGAGCTACCACGTGGTGCAGCGCACCTGCCACGTCCGCCTTTTCTCGGACAAGCTGGCGGCATTCACCTTCTGGGGCTGGCAGGCGGTGATCGTCGCCGCGGCCATCACGCTGCCGCTGGGCCTTACCCAGGGCAAGGAATACGCGGAACTGGAATGGCCGATCGACCTGTTGATCGCCGCGGTGTGGATCGCCTACGCAGTCGTGTTCTTCGGCACCATCGCCAAGCGCACCGTCAAGCACATCTACGTCGCGAATTGGTTCTACGGCAGTTTCATCCTGGCCATCACCCTGCTGCACGTGTTCAACAACCTGGCGCTGCCGGTAACCTTCGGCAAGTCGTACTCGGCCTACTCCGGGGCGGTCGACGCCATGGTGCAGTGGTGGTACGGCCACAATGCCGTCGGCTTCTTCCTGACCGCCGGCTTCCTGGGCATGATGTATTACTTCGTGCCCAAGCAGGCCGGGCGGCC
>JBAZBG010000070.1:0-8492 GCA_041671585.1 Arenimonas sp.
TGCCGTGCTTCATGGCCAGTACGAATTCGGCCAGCAGGTCCGCCGCGTGGTCACCGACGATCAGCGCGCCGAGGATCCGATCGCGACCCGGCGCCGTAAGCACTTTGACGAACCCGTGATCGGCCGAATCGGCGATGGCGCGATCGAGATCGTCGAGGCCATACCGGGTCACTTCGACCGCGATGCCCTGTTTTCTGGCCTCGTCTTCGGACAGGCCGACGCGCGCCACTTCCGGATCGGTGAACGTCGCCCACGGTATGACGCGGTAATCGACCGCGAAGCTCCAGAATGGCGCGAGCAAGGCGTTTACCGAGGCATACCACGCCTGGTGCGCGGCGACGTGGGTGAACTGGAACGGCCCAGTGACATCGCCGCAGACGAAGATGTTCGGAAAGTTGGTGCGCAACAGGCTGTCGGCGGCCACGGTGCCGCCTGCGGCCAACTGAACGCCAAGCTCGTCCAGACCGAAGCCCTCGACGTTGGCCTTGCGGCCGAGCGAGACCAGCAACTGGTCGAACTCGTACGACACTTCCTTGCCCTCGACCTCGCACAGCAGGCGCCCGCCGAGCGGCGTCGCCTCGACCCGGATCGCCTTGTGTCCGGTGGCGACCTTGATTCCTTCCGAGTGGAAGCGATTCGATAACTCCAGCGCGGCATCGGCGTCTTCGCGAGGAACCAAGCGCGGCGCCATTTCCACCAGGGTGACTTCGCTGCCGAATCGGGCGAAGCACTGCGCCAGTTCGCAGCCGATCGGTCCACCGCCGAGCACGAGCAAGCGCCTCGGCAGTTCGCGCAGTTTCCACACCGTGTCGGACGTCAGGTAACCCACTTGATCCAGGCCGGGGATCGCCGGCACCAGTGGCCGCGCGCCGCTGGCGATGATCAGGCTGCGCGCGCTGATCCGCCGACCGTTCACCTCGACTTCCCACGGCGAAACGATTCTCGCTTCGCCGGTGATCACCTCCACGCCCAGCTCGGTGTAGCGCTCGATGGAGTCATGCGGCCGGACCTTTTCGATGATCCTGCGCACGCGGTCCATGATCTGGGAGAACTCGAACGTCGCCTCCAGCCGGGCAATGCCGAACATGCGGCTTTGTCGCGCCTCGGCGAGCAGGCGCGCCGAACGGATCAAGGCTTTGGACGGTACGCAGCCGGTATTGAGGCAGTCGCCGCCCATCTGGTGCCGTTCGATCAGCGTCACCTTCGCCTTGATGGCGCTGCCGATGTAGGACGCGACCAGTCCGCCGGAGCCCGCGCCGATGACGATCAGGTTGGAGTCGAAACGCGCAGGCTTGCTGAAGCCGCGGTAGGGGCGACGCGTGAGCAGCCAGCGATTGGCGCCACGCATCAGGAAGGGTGACGCCGCCAGAAGTACGAAGGCGGCAATGAGTCCTGGCGAAAAAATATCGCGGGGGGATTCGATCGTCGCCAACTGGGTGCCGGCATACACGTAGACCACGGTGCCGGGGAGCATTCCGAGCTGGCTGACACCGTAGAACGTGCGCGTCTTCAACGTGGTCAGGCCGGCGAGCAGGTTGACCATGAAGAACGGAATCACCGGCACCAGGCGCAGGCCGAACAGGTAGAAGGCGCCGTTCTCTTTTACGCCCTGATCGAAAGTGTGCAGGCGATCACCGTAGCGAGTGCGCAGCCAATCACGAAAAACAAAGCGCGACGACAGAAACGCGAGGGTGGCGCCCACGCTGCTCGCAAACGAATCGATCAGCACGCCTCCGGCCAGGCCGAACAGGACGCCGGAAGCGACTGTCAGCACCGTGGCGCCCGGCAGCGAGACCGCCGTAACCAGGACGTACAGCGCGAAGAACATCGCCGCCGACGACCACGGATTGAGACTCACCCACAGAGTCAGTTCGTCCTGCCGAGCCTTCAGGTTGGCCAGGTCCAGCTCTTGCAACAGTCCCGATCGCCAGATTGAGAATACAATCAGGCCTATCGCGATCAGCAGTCCCCAGCGAAGTCGGCCCGAGTGGGTCGGTGTCATGTAAGTTCCTGAAAGATGGGCGGCGCCGTTGGAAGCTGGCATCGGATACTGATTAGGAGTCGGCGCGGAGAAAAAAGGATTCGCGCTGGTCAAAATGGTTGGTTGTCGAGGAACGTTCGATCCCATGGCCGGAAACAAGATGAATCCGGATCGCATCCTGGCCGCACGGGCCGGCGATCCCGAGGCGCTGAATGAAGTGCTGGCTTGCTCGCGCCAGGACCTTCGCCGCTATGCCGAGCACCATTGCGTGGTCAATGATGTGGAGGACGCTGTCCAGGAAACCCTGTTCATGGCGTCGCGTCGGCTGGGCGATCTGCGCTCGGTCGAAAGCTTCACGTCGTGGCTGTTCCGCATCGTCAAGCACGAGTGCAATCGGATGCGTCGGGGCTGGAAGATGCTGACCAACCAGGAAATTGGCGAGGAGATCATGCCGGTGATGACGCCGGAGCCGCTGGAGTGGCGGCTGGATCTGAGCCGGATGCTGGCCGCCTTGCCCCCGCAGTACCGCGCGATCCTGCTGCTGCGCGACGTGGAGGGCCTGTCGCTGGAGGAACTGGGCGTCCGCCTGGACCTCACCCTGGCCGGCACCAAGTCCCGGCTGCATCGCGCTCGCGTGTTGGCGCGCGCGCGACTGGCGTCGCCGGATGCCGTGGAATCGCCGATCGACAGCGACATCGAGAGCGACGAATCCTAGGAAACTGGCTGGCGCGTCAGTTTGCGCCGGCGAGTTTGCGTTAACGCCGGTGACGCAATTCAGGGCGGCGCTGCGTCGATGCGCTGGAGGAATCCCGCGAACTCCGGGGACGCGTCAAGCAAGATTCTTGACTGGGCGATCAACGCGTCGACCTGGCTCGCGCCCAGGCGGAAGGTCGTCGGCATGCCATTGAATGTGGCTCTGGCGTCGGCATCCTTGATCTGACTGAAGGTCAGCACGGCGAACGCGACCTTCACTTTCGGCTGATCGGCCGAACGGCTTGAATTGATGTGCTCCTCCCACATCAGGAATCCCTGCTTCGCCAGCGAAACGGTTTCCGTGTTGAGAATTCCGAGCGCCGCATCGAACGAAGATTGCAGGGTTGCCCGGAGACGAGGTTCCCGACCGGACAGGGACCAGGTCGTTTCCCGGTACGTCTCGGCATTGGCGACGATCACCAGCACGTTCTTCACACGCATCAGTTGCGCGGGCGTAAACGCGCCAGCCATGTCAGGCACGTTTCCATAGTGGGCCACCGGACTCATCATCGACCCGCGCACACCCAGGTTGTCGGTTACTCCGCCATCGACCAGCCGCGCGATCGGCATGCGCTCCGGATCCAGGTAGCGCTCCATGGCCAGCGCCACCACGCGTCGGCGGGCGAGCACGTCGTCATTGGCGAGCGCGTCGTCGATCCACGGTCGATGTCGCTCCGGACAGTCCGGGTAGTTTCGAAGGGCGAGGGTGGCAAATGGGCCGGGGAGCGCCGATGACGCCATGACGGCGTTGGCGATCGGATAGGGGTTGAGGTCCGAGCACAGGAAATCGAACTGCTGCTGGATGAAGGAAAACGTGGTGGCGTTGTTGAGGTCGCTCGCATTGATGATCACGAAGGGTCGTTCCCGGCGCGATAGATCCGCGAACGTCTTGTGCTCGAACAACGTGCGATCAAGATGGGCGGCCACCAGGTCGCTGCGGTTGAAACCGCCGGAGCCCATCGCGGCGAGGCCGCCAGGCTGAAGCGCCAGCGCCAACAGTTCGCCTTGCCAGTCGTGATAGAGGAAGTCGCGTTTGAAGTCGGCGAAGATGCGATCGCCGAACAGCCCGTAGTAGGCCGCCGTGTAACTGCCCCCTGACACGGAACTGATGACGTCGACTTCATCGAGCAGACGTCGCTGCCTGCCATCCACCGTGACAGCGGTATCCCGGAGTGTTTCGAGTACACCGTAGTTGAAGGCCGCGGCCCGCGTGCCGCCTCCCGAGAAGGCCAGGACCACAAACAACTCGTTGGAATTTTCAGGCAGCCGATGCCGGAAATCGTAGCGCGCACTCGGGTTGGCATCCGTGATGGGCTGATTCCATACCCGGTGGGCGCATCCGCTGGCGGTTACGCAAACCAGGATGGACAGCGCGGCCAGCTTCGAAAGCAGACCGTGCGTCAGCCGTTGGCGAAATCGGTCAGCCCGACTGGCTTGCCAGGACAGCACCGATCCAGTCTCCCAGGCGATCCGCGTCCTGCGTACCGACGCGCCGATCGATCAGCGCCCCGTCCTTGAACAACAGCAGGCTGGGAATGCCGCGAATTCCGAAGCGCTGCGCCAACTCGGGCGCCTGGTCGACGTTGACCTTCGCTACCGAGACCCGGCCCGCAAACTCGTGCGACAGCGCGGCGACCTTCGGCGCAAGCGAGTTGCACGGACCGCACCAGGGTGCCCAGAAATCGACCAGCACCAGGCTGCTTTCCGAACCAAGAAATGAATCGAACGTGTCGGCAAGGAGATTTCTCGGGCTGCTCATGACAACGGTCCGTCGCGTGGTGTCCGGCAGCGTGCGACGCACTGGGCGCCTCGCCAATCCCCAATTGTCCCGGAGTTATGCCCGTGCGTCCGAACCGGATCCAAGTGCCATCGCCGGCGCTACGTTTCCCAATCTGAAGTTCCCTGTTTCGGGTAGAACTGCCGGACATCCGGCAATTCTTTGCGTCGCTCGGTCGGCTCACGCTATGCCGCACATCGGGCGAGCCCGGTGTCCGATCCATTCGTCGCCTCGGTACGAAGTCAAATTTGCCAGGCGACTTCCCCCCACTCGAGGAACCTGTCATGAGCGGCTTCACCTTCCACGCCATCGAAACTGCGCCCGCCGGATCGCGTGACACCCTGGCGGCCGTCAACAACAAGTACGGCTTCGTGCCGAACCTGTTGGCCGGTTTGGCCAATTCGCCGGTCGCGCTGCACAGCTATCTCGCCCTGGCCGACCAGTTCAGCAAGTCCAGCCTGAGCCCCGGCGAGCAGCAGGCGGTGTCCTTGACCGCGAGCACCGAGAATCATTGCGAGTACTGCGTTGCCGCCCATTCGGTGCTGGCCGCCACGTCGTTGACCCCTGAACAGATCGCCGCGCTTCGCGACGGCGCGCCGACCGGAGACAGCAAACTCGATGCCGTGGCGACGTTCACGCGCGCGGTGGTCAGTCAGCGCGGATGGATCTCCGAAGAGCAGCTGGCGGCGTTTTTCGGCGCCGGCTTCCAGCGCGCGCAGGTGCTCGAGCTGCTGGTGGGCGTCGCCCAGAAGACGCTTTCCAATTACGCCAATCACTTGCTCGATACGCCGCTCGACGCCGCCTTTGCGGGCGCCAGCTGGCAACCCGCGCAAGGTTGGGTAGCCTAGGACCAAGCGCCCTGTTGCCGCCCTTGCGCGGCGACAGGGGCAGCCCCTGATCAGCAGACAACGGAGACAGACCTGATGGCAAACAAGTTGCGGCGGCTGACGGCATCGATGATGGGCTTGCCACGATGGGTCCAGGCGTGGCTGGCGATCCTGCTCGGCACCAACATGGCGGCATTTGCGTTCCTGGATACTCGCGTCGGCATCTGGACGGCGGCAGCGTTTGTCGTCGTCGCCGTGCTGAACCTGCCGATGATGTTCATCCAGGGCGGCCTGACGCGATTGTTGTCGCTGCCGCACTTTGTCTGGCTGCCCCTGATGCCCTACCTGTACCTGAATTTGTTCGGAAGCAGTCCGCTTCCTCCGGGCAGCACGAGGGTCTTCGCATCGGCGGTGCTCGCAGTGAACTCCATTTCGCTTCTCTTCGACGTCCTCGAAGTATTCCGGTGGTGCAGGGGCCGACGCGAAGTCCTTGGCCTGGCCGACTGAAATCTATCCGGAGGCCGCGATCAACTTGCCTTGGCGTCGGAACCGGAGACGACGGCACTGCGTGGCCTGCGGACTTCTCCCGGCGTCAAGCCGGTCGTCCGCTTGAACGCCCGCCGAAAGGCGGCCTCGGTTGCATACCCGAGCCGGTCCGCGATTTGGGCAACGGAAACTTCCTCGTTCCTGAGCAGGATACTGGCCTCCTGCATTCGCAGCTCCGCCAGGTAGTGACCTGGACTTGCGCCAAGCACTTTCTGGAAACGTTCCGCCAGCGTGCTCCGGGACAAGGCGGCACGCGCGGCCAGGGTGGACACATTCCAGTCGGCGCCCGGGTCGGCATGGACCGCCGACAGCACAGCGGCCAACCGGGGGTCGCTCAAGGCCGCCAGCAGTCCGTGGGTAATGAGTCCCTGCTCAACGCAGCGACGCAGCACCAGGGCCAACAGCACATCGGACAGCGAATCGAGGATC
This sequence comes from Arenimonas sp., assembly GCA_041671585.1. Taxonomy (GTDB): domain Bacteria; phylum Pseudomonadota; class Gammaproteobacteria; order Xanthomonadales; family Xanthomonadaceae; genus Arenimonas. The sequence continues at coordinate 6,314 of JBAZBG010000070.1, forward strand.
AACGAGCCGCCAGGAGCGCCTTGATCGGCTTCTTCGGTCAGCAGGGCAACTATCTGGGCGATCCTGGTATCGCCGTCGCAGGCGCGAATATGCACCAGCTCCGGCAGGCCGCGCAGCAGCCGCTCCAGCTCCCGATCGTTTGCGCGATACAAACCACAGACGATCTGTGTCTGCTCGCCCTGGTCAGGGGCCGGCAGATGCGTACTCTCGCCAGAAAGCACCGGCTCCGCGCTCATGACGTGCCAGGCATCGTCCGGAAAGAACACCAGGTCGCCGGCGCGCAAGTGGATCGGCGTGGGGCCCTTTCGCATATGCAGCCAACAGGTTCCGCTGATGACCAGATGATAGGTCGCGCGGGCATGACCCGAGGGATTGATCTGCCACTCGCCGCAACCGGTGGGCCGGGCATAGACGTGGCCTCGCAGGCTGATGCGCGCAAGCAGCGACGACAGGAGATCGGTGGGCAGCAGGTGATCGGACATGTTCGGGGGTCATCTTGCCAGTGAACAGGAAGCTTGTGGAATTGCAGATACTCCGGAAAACCTGTCCCTGGTTCCTGAAAGAGGCTGGCAGAGTGCCCGAGGATTCGCCGACGCCGAGGCAGCGGTGTCCGGCGACGAAACGAATCCTTCTTCCCTCTCACCGGCTCCCAAGCATTCCTACCATGCGACAAAGGCGGGCCTGAACGATGGCGGTGCTGCTGAGAATCCTGTTGTTCATCTTCGTGCTGGTTGCGCCGGCCCGGGCCGCCGTGTCCGCCTATGAGCGAGCGCAGGGGGACTTCGACGCTTTGCTGCACGCGCATGTGCACTGGAACGCGGCCGGCACCTCGAGTGTCGTCGAGTACGCCGGCTTCAAAAGCGATCGCGCCCGACTGCGCGCGTACCTCGCCTCGGCAGCGCAGGTGGAGCCGGTCAGTTTCGCCGCCTGGACGCCGACCGCGCGGCAGGCGTTCCTGATCAATGTCTACAATGCAGCCACCATCGACCTCGTGCTGTCACGCTATCCGGACCTGGACTCGATCAAGGATCTCGGCGGCTTGTTTTCTTCCGCGTGGCAGCGGTCCTTCGTGCGGTTGCTCGGCAAGCCAAGAAGTCTGGACGACATCGAACACGTCCTGCTGCGCGGAGCCAGCGACTTCCGCGACGTGCGCATTCATTTCGCTGTGAACTGCGCATCCGTGGGCTGTCCGGCCCTGCGCCCGGAAGCCTATGTCGCTAGCCGGCTGAACTCCCAACTGGACGACCAGACCCGTCGCTTTCTTCGCGATCGCTCGCGCAACGGCTACGACGCGGATGCCGGCGTGCTGCGAGTGTCGAAGTTATTCGACTGGTATGCCGGGGATTTTGCTCGCCTCGAGGGGGGCGTGGCCGCGTTCCTGTCACGGTACCCGCGGGAGCTGGCGTTGAATGGGGCCTTGGCCAGTCGACTGGCCGGCGGCCAGCTGGCGCTGCATTTCGCGCCCTACGACTGGTCATTGAACAAAGCCGCGCGTCCCTGAACCTCGAATTGCGATGTAGTGACGGCAGTCCACTGCAGTGGATGGCGGTTTCGATCAGCGCTTGAGCCCGCGAACCCCCGGCACCGGCGTCAGTCCCCGCATGAGTTGGCGCAGGTACTGACCCAGTTCCATGCATAGCGGCGGACCCTCGTCGTTCTCCATGAGGGACTTGCCTTTTTCAAGGCAGGGTCCGTTGTGGGCGACGCAGACTCTAAGCACTTCGCCAGCCGCCACGCCCATTGGATAAACCACCACCGCCTCGGCTGCGGTCAGTATCGACCGGTCACAAATGGTGCACCGGAGAAGCGGTCGTGGCCCGACACCGTCGTTGGTGATGTGCATCGCTTTTCGCCCGTGAGCGTGCTGGTCGGCCAAGTCTAATGCCTGGGCACGCGGGCGGTAACTTGCGGCGGACTCAACCAAAGGCGTGACGTTGCCTTGTGGGAGCAATGTCCCAGATCGGCAATCGAGCGTGCCAGGTTCAGCTTGAGTGGTCCCGCCTGGGAATATGCTTGCTGGAGCCTCGCCCCCGCGACGCAATCATGCGCCCAATCGATTTCTGATCCGGGCCAGGAAGACTCATATGACCAAGAACGCGAGTTACCTTGCGCTAGGTGCATTGAACGACGCCATCAACGCGCTGAATCTGGCGCTCGGAAGGGCCGCCGACCTGGATAT